>VGLH01000291.1 GCA_016866785.1 Candidatus Poribacteria bacterium | reverse complement strand
GGGCTCCGCCGAAGCGTCCGTCTGTCCAGATGGGGTTCTTCTGGAGTTTGCCGTCGTGCTTGTTGCCGGACTCGTCTTTGGCGGACTTGTCGTCGAAGAGCCATAGTCCGGCGATGGAGTCGGGGTCGATGGCGGCGCGGATGGGACCCGCGACGCATAGCGCGGCTGCCCATGCGAGCGACCACGCGGCGAGACGTTGGTAGCGATGATGCATGTCGGGACCTCCTTCGCCCAAGCGCATAGGGGCGTGGTTCGTGATGGGTATACGCTAACGGGTTGCGGGGGAGGCGGCAAGTGGGGCAAATCAAAGCCAGCCCACCTCGGCGACCAAACAGCTGCAAGTGTCCGCAATCGTGTCCTTGACATGGTCAGGCAATGTAGCTACGGTAAGGATCACTAACGTTCCGAGGATCATGTTCGGACGGAGGTGCTGACATGGCTTCTGAACCCAAGCCCGATGATGCCCACTCCTTGAAGATCGGGTTCCAGACGATCCTTTGGGGCCCCCGCCTGCCATCGGTGGAACACGTGCTGCATATCTTGACCCAGGCGGGATTCCAGGGCGTCGAGTTCGCGCAGCGCCCGAAATACCTCGGATCGATCGACGATCTGCTCCGGACTGCGGAGCGGATCGGAATGAGATTGTTGGGGCTTGCTGGCGGGACCATCAGAGAGCGGGTGGAATTCTGTAAGGACTACAAGGACCTGTACCTGTACGTCGAGGAATGGAACGAGAAGGAAGCGACGTACGCGATTGAGCATGGTTTCACGCTGGCGCTACATCCTCACATGTTCAAGCCGGTGCAGAGGCTGGAAGAGGCCTACGCGTGCCTAGACCAACACTCGGCGCTTCGGTTTCTGCCCGACACGGCGCACCTCCACATCGCTGGTGACAACTGCGCCGAGGCAGTCCGTGGGCGGTACAAGGACCTGGCGGCCGTTCACATCAAGGACTGGAAGCCGGACTATGGCAGATCATCGCACCGGTACGCACACGGGTTCACCGAGCTCGGCAAGGGCGAGGTGGAACCGACGATTGCCGAGGTACTCGATCTGCTATGTGAGAAAAAGTACGACGGCTGGGTGATCGCGGAGCAGGATTGGTCTTCGAGCACGCCGGAGGACAGCGTCTTCGCGTGCGCGTCGTGGCTCCACGAGAATGGGTATCTTGGCTGCAAACCTGAAATGCCCGAGACCAGGGCGAGTAGGCCCGTACCCGTCCTTGGAGATGCCGGCAAAGCATACCAGTTCGCCAAGGCGCTGAAGTGGGCGAGCACGCTGGACCAAGCGTCGTGCTACGACGCCATCGCGACCGCGTTCCACGACATCTGTCGATGCAAGATGGTCACCGTGTGGACGTGCACGCCTGCGCAGGACTTGATCAGCCTCGTCAGCCTGAAGACAGATCCCACGGTGCCGATGCCGGAACGCGTACTTCCTCTGGACCGGTGCACGCTTCGCTGCAGAGACATACCAGCTGGTGAAGCGATCGCCGAACTCGACATCAAGTCCTTCGACCTCACCGATTCCACTGTG
>VGLH01000290.1 GCA_016866785.1 Candidatus Poribacteria bacterium | reverse complement strand
CTGCTCGCCGATCAGGACGCCGGAGCGAGCGGCGTATTCGTGCCGTTTTTCGGCGAGCTCGCCTCGGCGGAACCGAGTCCCGTGACCCTCGCGCGGCGGCTCGGATGCCCGCTCTGGCTCTGCCTCGCGTTCCGGGAACCCGATGGATCGCACCGCGTCGTCCTGGAATCGGCTCCCGAAGCCGATGACGACGCGAAACGCCTCGCGCTCATCTACGAGCGTCTCGAAGAACACATCCGGCAGCGCCCGTCACAATGGCTCTGGATCCACCGCCGATGGAAGACGCGCCCGCCGTTCGACCCCTCATCCTTGCCCTGACCGACGGCAAGCCGGGGCACTTTCACCAGACGGAGGGTATCCTCGCCCACCTGCCGGAGGCGGATCGCGAGACGATCCGCGTTACGTTTCGCTCGAAAGCGGCGGACAACTGGCTCCGCGTCCAGGTCGCCGTCGGCAGACGTCTCATTCCCGCGCGCGCCGCGCGTGCCATGCTGAATACGGCGTTGGAGCCCGGGTCCTTCGACGCCCTTCTGAGCGTGAAGCCGCCGAATGCCGTGCTCTCGACCGGCTCGTCCGTCGCCAGCGTCAACCTGCTGTTGGGGCGCATCTTCGGCGCTCGGACCGTCGTCTGCATGCGCCCGTCGCCCATCGGCGTGGGACCCTTCGACCTGGCGATCCTCGCCCGCCACCAGTGGGTCGAAGACGACGAGAACGCCGTCCGCGTGCTGGGTGTCCCGACCCACGTGACGCCGGAGCTCGTCGAGGAACGCCGCCGCGCTCTGCCGGAACCGGTTCCCCCGACCATCGGGCTCTTGTTCGGCGGGAACGACACGCGCTACTGGTGGACCGCCGATGCGGCGCAGGAAGTTCTCGACGTCCTCATGGCGGTCGCCCGCGCGACGGGTCGGTGGCTCGCCGTGACGACCTCCCGCCGCACGCCCCCTGACGTCGAGGCGCTCATCCGCTCCCGCGTCGTCGAGAACCCCTACTGCGCCTATGCCGCTCTCGCCAGCGATCCGTCGCCGAAGGAGGCTCCCGTCCAGACGATCCTGGCGATGAGCGAGTGGGTCGCCGTCACCGTCGATTCCTTCTCGATGGTCTGCGAGGCCGCATCGTCGGGGAAACCCGTCGGACTCATCCGGATCCCGTCCGCGCGCTCGGACCGGTACGCTCCCGCGTTCGCAGCCATCGCCGAGCAGACGGGCATGGCGGACATGCCTCTCGACACGCTTCACGAACAGGCGCTCCGATTGACGCAGAATCCGCCGCAAACGACTCCCCTGCGCGACGCCGCAACCGCCGCCGACGGCATCCGACGGCTCCTCGGCATCGGCGCGCCATGACCCGACGGCACATCGCCGCCCTCGCCCTCTGTCTGACGACGCTTTCCCTCCGCGTCTCGGCTGCGCCCGTGCCAGACCTGGTCGGCGTGCGTCCCGTTGGGCTCGGCGACGCCTACACCGCCCTCGCCGACCAAGCCGAGGGAGCGATCCACAACCCGGCGTCGCTGGGCGTCCGCGAAGGGGTCTGGCTCTTCGGACAGAC
>VGLH01000289.1 GCA_016866785.1 Candidatus Poribacteria bacterium | reverse complement strand
CTCCTCGTCGCTTTCGTCGCGGCGTACCTGCGAGAGTCCGTGGACACCATACTGACCAACGACGCGGGTCTGCTGACAATCCAGACGAACGACTCGCCGCACACGCGAGAGCTCCGCGATCTGCGTCTGCGGCTCGTCGAGGCGGCGGCGGGTACCGGGTTCGATGTCTCCCGGTTCTTTGCGGAGTTCGATCACCCGTGGCTGTGCCACCATCGGCTGTTCGATCAGATTCGGACGGCTCTGGAACGGATCGGGCGGGAGGAAAGCCGCTACTCCGCCGAGGAGGCGCGGCTGGCAGCCGTGCCGCAGGCGGACGCGATGCGCGCTGTCTACGACGACCGAATCGCGGCGCTCGACGCCTGGCTGGATGGCAAGCCGGATGGCGGAGCCGACCTCGGAGAGCCGACCCCCGTCAAGCGATGGCTTGCCGCCGCCCTCCGCAAGAAGATGACGATCTTTCGGCACGATACGATCGCCGAGACCTTGGCTGTCTGAGCCATCGACTTGGCGCGCAAACGAGTCCCCAGTCGTCTGTGTCGAGGCGGCTGGGGACCCCTGCATACGCGTCAGACGGTTCCGCGCGCCCGTCTCACTGCGTACCGGACGCGCCGCCGACCGTGGGCTTGGGTGCGGTTGGCCTCTCGACTGCCGTCTTGTCCTTCCCGAGCAAGGTGAGAACCGACGACGGGTGCGCCGAGATGTACCACACGCCGGCGACGATCACGACGAACACGCCGATCAGGATGCCGCGAAACCATCCCGCCTCGAACAGGCTCGGAGCGGCTGACGACGTGTCTTGTTTCATGGTGAGTCTCCTTCGCGGGCGGTTCCGGCTCACGCCTGGAACCGCTAGCGTACTGGTGAATGCTTGCGACGGCGCGACGCGGAGAGATTGGCTGCCAGCGTAAACAGCACGCCGACGCATGCGACTGTGACGAGAGCGATTGCCATGGGCTCGCCCATGAGAGTGCTCCTCTCAGACTGCTGCGATGCCGTACGGATGCGGACGATGGCTTTAGGAAACCGAGAGGGGATAGGCAGGCGGAGCGCGGTCCGGGGCGGACAGAAAATGACGAGAAGGAAGCGAGCGTTCGTTGCGCCGTTCGCGGCGTAGCGGCTCAGCCGACGCCAGCACGGTCGAGCGATCGCATTCGGGCGGCGTGCCGTCTGCTTGGGCGAGCAGTGGCGACTTGGCGGTTGGCGCGGCGGTTCCGCCGATCTCCGCGTCGGGGATGACGCCGCAGATGGCATCCGGCGAGCACGAGAGGACGGATCCGTTGGCAGGTCGGCCGGAGCGTCGCTCGTCGGCGCCAGGGTGCGCCAAGAGAGACAGCATCGGCGCCCAGAGGGTCGATCCCGCCTACACGTTCTGCTTCGAGGCGAGCTCCGACACAAAGCGCCGCGTGCTTGAGATCGCGGACGACCTGAATCGGTGGGTTCGTGGCGGAACCGTGAGCGTTACCACGCCGCCGCTCGGGGAGCGCACGGAGCTGAAGCGCCTCCTCGTCGCTTTCGTCGCGGCGTACCTGCGAGAGTCCGTGGACACCATACTGACCAACGACGCGGGTCTGCTGACAATCC
>VGLH01000288.1 GCA_016866785.1 Candidatus Poribacteria bacterium | reverse complement strand
GATATCGAGCAGCGTCGGGCCCTTTGCTTCGTCCGTGGGCGCTGCTCGCGGAATCCGGGTTGTTTCTGACATTCGCGATCCTTTCGAGATCCTTGGCAACTCGGCAGCGGTCAGGGCTGGTCAGCCTGTCTGAAGACCTCGCCGTTCACGATGATCTTGGGCAGGCCGAGGAGCGTCCACGCAGGTCGTATACCAGCGCGGATCGCCTCGATGTCGGTATCGATGGCGACCTGAGCCCCCCGCACCATCTCGAACTCGCCGGCGGGGGTTCCCTGGTCGTGGACCTTGCGGCTGACCCAGCCTTTGTCGGTTTCCGTGTATTCGACGTAGTCGAGAATCTTGGGCATGCTCAACCGACCTCCGAGTCCGGCGCGTCGATGATCGACCGTGGAACCTCGAACACTTCTTCATACCCTCGACGGACCGCTTCGACGTTCGCCTGGACGACGCTCTCGCCGCGCTTGCCGAACCACTTGCGCAGCGAATCCTCAACGAGGGCGAAGAGATCTTCCTTCGTCATGCTGTGCGCCTGCAGGATCGGAGACTGGCGCAGGAAGATGCCTGCCAGCACGATGCCCTGCATGCGCTCTCGAAGGTCGGGCGTCGGAGCCACCTCGCGAGCGATACGCACCGTGTCGAGCGCGACGACCCGGATGGAGCGCTTGCGGACGATCTCCTTGGCATAGCCGGGGATGCCTGCCCAGACCTCCTCCGGTGTGCTCTTCGGCGTCTGGATGAAGACCATCCCGCCTTCCTGCAAGCCCGCCAACGGGTTCCCATGATGGAACGCGTTCACGTCGTTCAGCGGCACGAACTCGACGTGGTTCATCTCACAGTGGGTTCGGATGGACTCGTCGGCGACCGTCAGGTAGTAGGTCGTCGGCAAGCCCTTCTTCTCGGAGCCGTACTTCGGGTACGCCTGAACGCTGAACCCCAGCATGCCGAGGAACGACGCGATCACCTTATTCGTCGTCACGGAGCCGAAGCCGCCGACCGAGTGCCCGCGCATCGAAAAGGAGCCCGTGGGACGGATGTCCGGGTCGATCCGGGCTTCCAGAGCCAGGTCGTGCTTGACGCCCAGCACGAAGAAGCGCTTGCCATTCTCATCGACCATATTCTCGTAGACGGCGATGAAGTCCCCGGGACGGACGTCGCGGCTGCCCAGTCCGGCGGCGCCGGAGTAGACCGCTGGGATCGACGTGATCGCCGGGTACCCGTCGGCACCGGAGACCGCGTCGGCGAACGCCGCCTTAATCTCCGCCGTCAATGGGTTCGACTGCGCCAGCGGGTTGTCCATGCGCTCGATGACGCTGAACGCCTTCACGTCCTTCAGCGCCTCGACAAGCTGCGGGCCCGGGAACGGTCGGAAGACGGTCACATGGACGACGCCGACTCGGTGCCCGCGCTCGCGCAGGAAATCGGCGGTCACCATCGCCGTTTCCATCATGCCGCCCATGCCGACGATGGCGTATCCTGCGTCTTCCATGCGGTACTGCTCGATGAACGAATACGGTCTGCCGGTCCGCTTCGCCCACTCATCCATCGCCGACTGGATGGCGGCTGGAACCGCATCGTAGTAAGCGCGCTGGGCGATCTTG
>VGLH01000287.1 GCA_016866785.1 Candidatus Poribacteria bacterium | reverse complement strand
ATCCTCGAACCGATTTGTTGGAACGCGCCGGTCTTGGAGGTCGAGCGGAAAACCGCATAGCCGGAGACATCGCGCAGGACCGGCGGGCTCCACGAGAGCCGCACGCCGCCCTCGACGGCTTCGGTCGCCAGCCGCGCAGGACGCGCCGCCGCCTGGCGGATCCCGTCGATGTGGGCGAGCAGGGCATCGCGTCCTTCTCCGGCAACGAGCGCGAAGACGGCGGTCACGGCGTTCTTGCCCCGCAGGGCGAAGGGCCCGGCGGCGACGATCGTGAAGTAGTTCTGCGGAACAGCGGTCTGGGTCTGCTGGGTCGCGGCTCCGAGGAATCCCGCTCTCTGTTCGTCGGTGAACGTCCAGGGCGTCTGGGGAACCAGGGCGATCCGGTGCGCTTGTATCTTGCTCTCGATGAGAACCGTCGCCGCCTGGATGGGATTCGTGCCGTCGGATGGGTCGCCGTCGTAGGTGATCGACGCGCGCCGAGCAGCGTCCCATTGGACGAGGTCGAGGTTCGGGTTGCCCGCTTGGGCGATCTCAGCATCCATATCCCAGTTGGTTGCCAGGGCGACGTAGACGTTCTCGGCGGCGAGCTCGCCCAGGTTCGTCATCGTCAGTCGGACGATGACGCCGTGGCTTTCGGGGCTCTTCGGGTCGCTCCAGGTGAACGAGGACTGCTCGACGAGGACATCGAAAGTGTCGGAGAGCTTGGCTCTGTAGGCGGTGTCGATGCGCTGCTGACCGGGGATGCGGCTCGCGTCGCGGGGGTCTCCGAAGCTCGCGGTCACCCATTCGCCGGTTCCCAGGCGTCCTTCGGCGGAGAGCTCGGTCGAGCTGGCGACGGGAGCCGTCGCGGTTCCGACCCAGACCTCCGAGTAGCTTTGGAGGTAGTCGCGAGCGTCCGGCGAAGTCGTCGGGTACGTGAAGTTCGGGGAGACGAGATTGCCCTGGACGCGACTCGCGAGGGAGCCCTTGCCGGCGATCCCGGCTTCGACATGCCCGCCTCGGTGCGTGGCGGAAACCTGCGCGATCCCTACGGGCACGACACCACCAGCCGCGATGCACCACAGAGCGCAGATGACGAGGGAGCGTTTCACGGTCTGCCTCAGGCTTCCTGGACGCGGGATCGAGTCGTACGGTCAGAGAGCATCAAGGCGTCAACGTATCATACGGACGGGGTTGTGTCAAAGAAGCGATGCGACAGGAAAGGCTGTTTCATGAGCGGGTCTCGTCCTGCTACGCGGGGCCAGGAAGCGGGAATCCAGGGCTCTGGGCTCCCGCTTTCGCGGGAGCGACGGAGCGGAAACGGTGGCTCCATGGACGGCTGGTGTCCCGTCGGAGCAACGGACGTTCGTCTGGACCCCGCCGTGCGGGGACCGAATGGCTTCATGAAACAGCCCTGCGACCTCAGCGATCGGCTTGACGCCCGATCTGGCAGCCGGTACAATACACGCGTTCGCCCAACACGTCTGGATATGGGGCTGTAGCTCAGTTGGGAGAGCGCCTGAATCGCACTCAGGAGGTCAGGGGTTCGACTCCCCTCAGCTCCACCAAGCCAAAACCCAGTCGTGGCTTCGGTTCTCACCACTTCGACCGACCCATAGCGA
>VGLH01000286.1 GCA_016866785.1 Candidatus Poribacteria bacterium | reverse complement strand
GCTTGCATGGAAAGTTGCAGTCTCGCATGGCCCTCGACACTTCCGTTGAGCGTCGAGTGCACAGTATCTCCAGGATGTCCTGTCTCGCGATGTTGCCGAGCGGCTCTTTCGCGATGGGAATCCTCCGGTGGTCGAAGCACTTCACGACATCGCCGTTGGGGTAGATGCAGATGTTCTTGCGAGCAGCGCAAGGGCCGCCGCCCGATGCCATCTGTGTGGGGTCGACCGCGTAGGTCCAGTTGTTCGCCCCGAAGTCCTGGTAGAGCTGGACGTTGTGCCGTATGCCGCGTTCCTTGCACCACGCGGCCACCTTCGGGACTTCATCCTTCGACTCGTTTGACAGGACGGACTGAATTCGGAGTTGGTCACCCAGAATGCGAAGGGCCAGTTCAATCTTGGGCATCACGATGTCGTACGTCTGCGTACCCCGGAACTCGTTCCACTTCTCGCGGTTGACCGAGTCCACGGAGATCACCAGCACATGCCCCTGCTGCTGGTAGCGAGTCAGGAATGCCTCATCCAGGCCGCGCCCGTTCGTCACCATCACCATCGGCACGCCCAACCTGTGCGACTGGTCGGCGATCTTCACCACGTCGCGTTTGAACAGCAGCGGCTCGCCTCCCGTCAACGTGACCTGGTACAGATTGTGGTGCAGCCGTTCGAGGCAGCGCAGAAAGTGGGCAATGTCAAGATGTTGGTTCTTGGGCTCCGGGCGCTCCCAGATCGCACACTTCGGGCACCGGTCGTTGCACGCGTTCGTGATCATGTAGATCAGTTCGTTGCCCTTCACACCGTAGAAGCGACGGAGAGGCGTCTTGTACCACCGGTAAATGGACCACTCGATGGACTTCAACATGACCAGCGGCACGACCAGAGCGGGATTCCGCACCCTCCGGGCGAAGTGGCTGATCTCGCCGGTGTAGTCCCGAAACGCCCGTCCGATTCCCGGCCCCTTCATCCGCAAGTCGTAGATCAGGCTCATGCTTGTTGCCCTCAAAGATGGACTCGGACGCGTCCCACATCAGCACGGTGTGCCCCTCGTACAGCGTCGCGCTGGAGCTCTTGTACTTCATGAACAGCTTGATGAAGCGCCAGAATCCCGTGATCGTGCTTGAGTACCCGAAGTCATGCCACAACTTGGCCTCAGCACAGAACCCGATCCGGTACTTGCTGCGCAGACGCAGGCACAGGTCCACGTCCTCGCCAGCCGCGTGCGGGAACCGCTCGTCGAACGGGAATTCCTGCGCGGCGTACGCCTTCATGCCGAAGTTCAGGGACGGCATGTACCAGAGTTCTCTCCGATCCGGGAGCAGCCATTTCCCCGCCAGGGTGCCGTTAACTTCGTGATACCGGTCCAACAGCGTGGAGCCCCAGGAGTAGGTCATGCCGCCGACGGCGGCGAAACTGGAGTCTGCCAGGAAGCGGGCCATGTGACCATGCCAATCACGGTCGAGAATGCAGTCGTGGTCTGTGAAGAAGATGAGGTCATCGCCTGCGGCCAGGGCTTTGGCGACGGCGATGTTCCGCGCACGTGCTGGTCCGCCGTTCTGTTCCAAGACGACATGCTCGACATCGCGGTCCGCGAGAGAGTACTTCAATGGGCTCGCATCGTCGACCACGTA
>VGLH01000285.1 GCA_016866785.1 Candidatus Poribacteria bacterium | reverse complement strand
CCAGGGAGACCTCAAACCGCTCGAGACGCTCTGGGTCAAGAAAGGCGACCTGCTCGAGCTGATCGATCGGAAGTCGTCCAAGCCCCGGTCGCTGCTCGATTCCGAACACTACGTATACCTACTGGAAGAAGCGCTTCGGAGCATCTCCGCCACGGCTTCCCCCAGCGCAGGTCCCGCGCCATTGCTTGACGTGTTCGTCACCGCCACGGACCTCGATGGCGTGACCCAAACGTTCGGACCGCCGCTCACGAGCCGGGAGATCGAGGAATGGCAGTACGGGACCGTGTTCCACCTCAAAGTGCGCCCAGACCGCTACGCGCTGAGGGACGACACGCCCGGCTCCGACCGCCAGACCGTGTTCGACCGATTGGGCTTGGAGGAACACCTGTCGCGAGGTCGCACGGGCAGCAACGAGCTCAGTCCAGGGAGCCCCGACCGACCCAACCGAGGTCGTCGCATCGGGTATCTCGCCAGACTCGCCGCGTCGTCGTCCGCGTTTCCCGTCGCATTCGCGCCCCAGGTCTTCACGGAGGATGACAAGCAGGAGTGCCGGGAACTAATCTCCGAACGCCTGTTCACGGACGCTCCCACCGGGGCATCCGTCTACGGCGACGGCGGCATAGTGGACAATAAACCGTTCGGGTACACCATCGACGCGATCTTCCACAGACAAGCCGACGTGCAGGTAGATCGCAAGCTGTTCTACGTGGAACCGCACCCGGACGATTTGGGTTCCGGCTCTGCTCGTCGTCTCGCGGACGCCCGTGACCCTAACGGCTTCGATTCGCTGATAGCGTATGTCAAGGCGCGGATGCACGAAAACATCACGTCGGACCTCGCCCAGGTCGAGGAGCGCAACAAGCGCATCCAGCATGTGCGGCTCGCCGAAAGCCTGCTGACATCCGAGGCGAACCCGACTGCCCAAGCAGGGAACTGGCGGCGCGAGGACAGGGCGCGCTACGAAGCCTATCAGAAGCTCAAGACGACGCGACTTACCGACGCACTACGGGATCGGCTCGCCAAGCTGCGAGACGATGGCGGCTTCGTGGAAGCGGTCGCGAACCGCCTTGCCCCGACCGACACGGCGGAGGATCGGCTCGCGCCGTTCCTCGATACGTTCGACGTTCCGTTCCGCGTTCGACGCCTGCGGTTCTTCGTCAAGCGCATCAACGAAGCCCTCGCTGGGATGGCGGTCTCGGACGCCGCGCGCCGTGAACTGCTCGACATCAAGGCGGACCTCTACCGTCTGGTCGAGGCGTACGTCCACGAGGAATGGCGCATCTGGGATGGACTGCGGCGCGCTGGCGATCTCGACGTCGAACCGACCGTGGAGCGGCTGACACGTGACTACGAGTCGTTGACGCAGAGCGCGCGCCCGTGGCTCAAAGCGCCGGACGGACCCGACATGAGCCTGCGCGAGGCGGGGAGACTGCTCGCCGAGGGTGTGTCGCATCGGCTGCCCGGCATTCCCGCCGGAACGTTCGAGCGGTTCGAGTACCTCGACCTGCACCTCTACCCGCTCGAAACCCTTGCCGACGTCGGGGAGGCGGACCCCATCGAAGTGGTGCGCGTCTCCCCGGTCGACGCCGAGACGACGGGGGGTCGCCCTGGCGAGCTCCTCAAGGGA
>VGLH01000284.1 GCA_016866785.1 Candidatus Poribacteria bacterium | reverse complement strand
TTCAGCAGGGCTTCCGCTGAGCAGCCGCAGAGGAGAGAAGCCCTCCGCTCTTTGACAAGACAGAGGGAACGCCCATGGAACGTCTACTCACCGTCGAGGACGTCTGCGAACTCCTTCAGTTCAAGAAGTCCTACGTCTACCGACTGACCCACCGCGACGAAATCCCGCACTTCAAGATCGGCAACCACCTCCGGTTCCGCCGCTCCGAGCTCGAAGCCTGGATCGGACGCAAAGCCAACGGCGATGGACGATCGCTCCTCGACGGAGAGGAGCGGCGCGATGCCCGTCTATAGGCGCGGAAACTCCTGGCGCATCGAGATCATGATCGACGGGAAGCGATTCCGCGAAACCCGCAGAACCAAGAAAGAGGCGCTCGAACGAGAACGCGAGATCGTCGCCGAGGCGACGCGCAACGAGTACGTCGCGCCGAGCGCCCAATCCGTCACTTTCCGAGAGTTCGCCCCGCTCTATCTCGAATGGGCGAAGGCGAACAAAGCGCCGCTGACCTACCGGAACGAACACTCGAAGATCGAGACCTTCTTCGTCCCAACGTTCGGCAGACGACAGATGAATTCGATCACGTCGTACATGATCGAGCGATACAAGCTCGACCGCCGCGCGAAGGTGTCTCCGCGCACCGTCAATATCGAGTTACAACTGCTCTCGGTGATGTTCGCTCAGGCGATGAAATGGGGACACGTACGGCACAATCCGGTGAAGGATGTCGAGCGACTGCGATTGCCGACGAATCCGCCGCGGTTCCTGTCCGACGACGAGATCGCGCGGTTGCTCGCGGCGGCGCGGACGACCTACCTGTATCCGCTCGTGCTGTGCGCGCTGCACACGGGAATGCGAAAGTCGGAACTGTTGAACCTGACATGGAACGACCTCGACTTCGCGACCGGCACGATCACCGTGCAGTCGAAGGCGGATTGGCAGACGAAGAGCCGCCGGTTCCGCACGATCGAGATGACGGAGGAACTGAAGGTGTGTCTGGGGTCGATGCCGCGCGAATCCGGCTACGTGTTCACGTATGCCGGGAAGCGGATCACGTCGAACGTCAAGAAGACATGGAGGCGGATTCTCTGCGAGGCGAAGATCAACAACTGCACGTTGCACACCCTCCGCCACACGTTCGCGTCGCATCTGGCGATGCAGGGCGTGCCCCTCATGCATATCCAGCAGCTGCTTGGACATCAGGACTACGACACGACGCTCATCTACGCGCATCTGTCGCGGGAGAGCGTCCGAGGTCAGGTGCACAAGCTGCCGTTTGCGAAAAAGGAGCCCTAACCGGCTCCTTTTCCCATTTCCCCAAGATTACCCCAAAACGCATTATCGGAACGTTTCGGCGGGGAAATCGTGTTCGCGCAAAGCCGTATGACGACTGGGTTGAAGATGGAGCGGGAAACGGGATTCGAACCCGCGACCCTCAGCTTGGGAAGCTGACGCTCTACCACTGAGCTATTCCCGCCGATCGAGCACTCCGGGCGTGTATGGGTGGAGCCGACGAGTGGATTCGAACCACCGACCGGCTGATTACGAATCAACTGCTCTACCCCTGAGCTACGTCGGCTCGCGTCGCCGGTTGTGGTCGCCGGCACAAGCTACGTTATCTTCCTCACCGCGCGGAGTCAAG
>VGLH01000283.1 GCA_016866785.1 Candidatus Poribacteria bacterium | reverse complement strand
GAAGTAGCCGTAGCCATACATCGAGATGACGCCTCGCGTCACCAAATCCGCCGGAGCTCCGTTCGTCGTCGGACCCGGCAGGGAGAACATGCGCCAGCGGATGCCCAACGTCGTCGCCAGCGTCTGCGGCAGGCGCTTCGACAGCACGAGCGTCAAGAGGTGCCTGCCCGTGTTCAGGGATATGCTTGCCCCCAGGGGCAGCGGATGGACGACCGCCGTCGTCGCGTCCGTGTCGGGCCCGTGGACGATGCGCGGGTTGTCGTTGTAGTAGACGAGCACGCCTTCCGGCAGTCCTTCGATGGAGAGGTAGTGCGTTCCGCTGCCTACCTCGACTTCGACGCTCCACGTACGGCTGTCCGCGAAGGCGAGGATGTCCTGCGACAGATACTCACCGTCTCGCAGCAGGCGGAGCCATGACGCCGGAGGCTGCGGCATGGGCGGGGCGATCGTGTCTTCCAGGTCGATGTTGACGCCATCCGACGCGTCCGGCGCAACGCCGACGATGACCGTGTGGTCCCCTGCCAGGTCGCCCGTCAGGCGGAGCGTCGCCTGCCAGTTCTGGTAGGTTGGTAGCGCAGGAGCCAGGAACGGAGACCAGGACGGAGCCGCATCGATGAAGGCAGTGTTGGTGATGCGCGTTGGGCTTGTCCCATCCGTGTTCATCACGTAGGTCTGGAGTGCACCGTTCCGACTCGTGCTCCACGCGAGCTTCGTCCCATCCGGAGACCAAACCGCCTGGTCGTCCGCGCCCGGATCGTTCGTGAGTCGTGTTGGATTCGCTCCGTCTGCGCCCATGACGTAGATCTCGTTGTTCCCATCGCGGTTCGTGCGGAACGCGAGCTTCGTCCCATCCGGAGACCACGAGGGCGCGATCTCCTCACTCGACGGCGTATTCGTCACGTTGACGACGTTCGACCCGTCGGCATTCATGACGTAGATGTCGGAGCCGCTGCCATGCGTCCCGTACGCGATCTTCGTACCGTCGGGAGACCATGACGGGTCTTGTCCCGGTGGAGCGCTTCCGGACGATGTAAGCTGATTGACGTTACTTCCGTCTGCGTCCATGACAAAGATGAATGTGTCGCCAACGTTCGTGCCCCTGGCAAAAGCAATCTTGGTCCCGTCTGGCGACCACGACGGACTGTGACTCTTGATGGTCTCGCTGGTCGTAAGACGAGTTTGGTTGCTTCCGTCGGCATCCATGGCGTAGACCTCAAACTCCGGGACGCCGTGTCGCGACGTCACAAACACTATCTTGGTTCCGTCGGGCGACCACTTGCCCCCGAACGCGCCATCGTTCGTCAGTTGGACGACGTTCGAACCATCTGCCGCCATGGAGAACATCTCGTAGTTACCGGTCCTATTCGACGTGAACGCGATCTTCGTGTTCGTCAGATTCCCCGTCGGCGGAGTCATCCGCCCAATGCCCTTCGCCGTGACGGTCGCCGGACTGCCGGAGGCGTTGTGCGTGATCGTCAGCGTCGACTGCTCCCAGCCCACCTTCGTCGGCGCGAAGGTGACGGTGACCGTCTGGCTCTGGCCCGTCGTCAGGTTGTAGGGCGGCGCGGGAGAGACGGTGAACTGCGCGTTCGACGACGCGATGCCGCTGACGGTCAGGGTTCCGCCGCCGGTGTTCGTAATGGCGAAGGTCGCTGTGCCGGAGCCCGGCTTCGTGACAATGCCAGCGTTGATCGAA
>VGLH01000282.1 GCA_016866785.1 Candidatus Poribacteria bacterium | reverse complement strand
TCGCCATCCCCCGCTTGGAGAGAACGTTCGTGATCGCCGCCGTCAACGTCGTCTTCCCGTGGTCCACGTGACCAATCGTCCCAACATTGACGTGAGGCTTCGTCCTCTCGAACTTCTGCTTCGCCATTGCCCGTATCTCCTTGACGAGAATGAACCACGAACCTCGAATCGAGCCGGAGGGCGCGCCCGTCAGCGCGCTCGTCGCTGCGTGATCTCCACCGCCACCGACTCCGGCACTTCCTTGTAGCAGTCCAACTCCATCGTGTACGTCGCGCGGCCCTGCGTCATCGAACGCAGGTCCTTCACATACCCGAACATCTGCGCCAACGGAACGTGAGCCAGCACCACCTGCACGCCCTTGCCGCGCGGCTCGGTGTGGCTGATCTGTCCCCGCCGCGCGCTCAGATCGCCGATCACGTTGCCGAGGAAGCCATCCGGTACGACCACTTCCACGTCCATGACCGGTTCCAGCAGCGCCGGATCCGCCTTCAGGACGCCCGCCTTTGCCGCCATCGATCCGGCAATCGCGAACGCTAGCTCGGAAGAATCCACTTCGTGGTAGGAACCGTCTACGAGCCGCACCTGGATGTCGACGATGGGGAAGCCCGCAACGGCTCCCAGGCTGAGCGCCTCCTTGACGCCCTTCTCGACAGCCGGGATGTACTCGCGCGGAATCGCTCCGCCAACGATCCCGTTGACGAACTCGAACCCGCTCCCGGACTCGCCCGGTACCAGCTCGAGGACGACGTGACCGAACTGACCCCGTCCGCCCGTCTGGCGGACGAACCGTTCCTCGGAGCGCGCCGCGCGTCGGATCGTTTCGCGGTACGCCACCTGCGGACGACCGACATTCGCCTCGACGCGATACTCGCGCCGCATCCGGTCTACGAGCACTTCGAGGTGGAGCTCCCCCATACCCTCGATGAGCGTCTGCCCCGACTCCGGATCGGTGGACACACGGAACGTCGGGTCTTCCTCGGACAGGCGCTGAAGGGCGGTTGCGAGCTTCTCCTGATCCGCCTTGGTCTTCGGCTCGATGGCGATCTTGAGGACGGGATCCGGGAAGTGCATCGACTCCAGCAGGACGGGATGGTCGGGATCGCAGATCGTGTCGCCGGTCAGGACGCTCTTGAGTCCCACGGCGGCGACGATGGTTCCGGCGTGGACGCGCTTGCGTTCCTCGCGTTTGTTCGCGTGCATCTGGAGCAAGCGACCGATGCGCTCCTTGGCTCCGGTTCGCGGGTTGAACACGTAATCACCCGACGACAGCACACCGGAGTAGACCCGAAGGAACGTCAGCTTCCCGACGTGCGGGTCCGCCATGATCTTGAACGCCAGAGCGGCAAGCGGGGCATCGTCGCTGCTCGGACGCTCAGCGGGCTCGCCCGAGATGGGGTCGCTGCCGCGAACTGCCGCGACTTCCGTCGGAGCCGGCAAGTAGTCCACGACGCCGTCGAGCAGGCGCTGGATGCCGATGTTCCGCAACGCTGCGCCGCAGAACACCGGAACGATCTCGTTCGCAATGACTGCCTTGCGAAGCGCGCGTCGGACATCCTCGTTGCTAAGCGACTCGCCTTCGAGATACCGCTCCAGCAGTTCCTCGTCTTGCTCCGCAGCCGCCTCGACCAAGAGAGTCCGATGCTCGTCGACGACATCCGCCATGGCAACCGGGATTTCGACCTCGGCGTAGGTAGCGCCGAAGTCATCGG
>VGLH01000281.1 GCA_016866785.1 Candidatus Poribacteria bacterium | reverse complement strand
CGCGCGACGGACAGCAATGCGCCGTCACCGTGTAGGCGCGGTTGAACCGGAGCCCTTCGCTCGCCAGACGTTCGGCGTTGGGCATCCGGCAGGGATGGTCCGGCTCCACCGTCATCGCTTGCTGCTGGTCGGTCATGAAGATCAGGATGTTAGGGCGCTGCATCGTCTCGCCTCCGCATGTGGGTGGGTTCCACTGTATAAGGCGTGGGCGGGCTGCGGCAACCCGCGCGTGCTTCGGATGAGCCGTAAGAGTGCCAGCCAACGGCAGACGTGTTAGGATGTGGCAAGCAGCACGGAGGGCGACGTCGTTGACGCGATGGAGCAGCCATGGGCCTGACCGACACCGAGTTCGAGACGATTCTGTGCGACGCATCCAAGCGGATTGACGGCGATATCCAGTGGCAGGAAGACGAGGACCACTCTCCGTCTGTCGAATTCCGAGCCGAGGTGATGTCAGACCCAGGATGGCCCCTGTTTGTGCGAGGCAGCTTCAATCCGCTGATCCCCGCGTTGACGTACACGCTCATTCTGCAGACGACCGGCAGGATCTACGCTCTTGACCTCGGCAAGGAGCACCACAACCCGCAATGCAACGAGGTCGGAGAGACGCACAAACATCGTTGGTCGGAGCGTTTTCGTGACAAGGAGGCGTACGCGCCCCATGACGTTTCCTCGTCAGCATCCGACCCGGTCGCGGTGTGGCGCGAATTCTGCGTCGAAGCGAGCTTGACCCACGATGGGGCGATGGATCATCCTCCCTCGCGCACGGGAGACCTATTCCAGTGACTTCGGTCCTTCTCGCCGAAGAGCTCGCGAGCGGGTTGGGTCCCCTGTTCAGTCACTCCGACCTTGGCGAGTACCAGCGCATCCGCACGCCATACCTCTACCCAGACGGCGATCACATCGACGTGTTCTGGAAGGTTCAAGGCGACGTCGTGCAGGTCTCCGATCTGGGAGAGACGACCCGATGGCTGCGGATGCAGACGGTGACTCCGCGCAGATCGCCCAAGCAGAACGCGCTCATTGCCGACGTCTGCCTCACGCATGGCGTCGAGTTCTACAAGGGGGTTCTCCTCGCGCGAAGCCGTCCGGGCGATGCGTTGCCAGCGGTGACGCTGCGGGTGGCTCAAGCGGCTCTGCGGGTATCGGATCTCTGGTTCACGTTCCGCGCTCGGTCGGTGGAATCGGTGACGGACGAAGTGGCGGACTTCCTCACAGAACGTGATATGACATTTGGACGCGGGCAGAAACTGGCTGGGAGGTCCGGAAGGACATGGTCACCTGATTTCCATGTTCGCGCCGTTCGTCGCAGTTCGCTGGTGTATGTGTTGAGCACAGGGAGCCGGTCGGCGGCCCGAGCCATCGTGAATCACGTCCATACGGCGTGGTACGATCTGAACCACCTTGCCGCGGGACCCGAAGCGTTGCGGTTCGTGTCCCTTTTCGACGACACGGCAGACGTGTGGAGTGATGAAGATTTCCGTCTGGCGGAGCAGCTCTCCATCGTGACGCGATGGTCACAGCCGGATGAGCTCGCCGAGACGCTTGAGGGAGTTGCGTGAGAAGGCATTATACGCGAGGCGCGTTCCAGTGCATTCGCGCTGACGCGGGCACCCTCTGCCTGCCGCGCGTCCAGACCGCGCGCTCGCATTCTGCAAGCTGTCGACGCCAACTGGTGGCACTTCCGAGAGGCGCTCCACAGAAACGGCGTTCGCGTCGACTTCA
>VGLH01000280.1 GCA_016866785.1 Candidatus Poribacteria bacterium | reverse complement strand
ACTCGTCCGAGTCGGAATCCTCGTCGAACTCCTCATCCATCTCGTCCATCTCGCCGACGTCGCCGTCGATCTCGGCGTCCGTCTCCTCGGTGGAGTCGTCGAAGATGCCGGCAAGGGGGGAGTGACCGTTGCGGCGCGACCGGCGGACGCCCTGGCGCGACAGGATCGTCTGCACCTCGGACTGATCGACGGACCGGATCTGCACCGGCACGACGCCGTCAACCGGGTCGCCGCTCACTTTGCACTCGAACCGGACGCCTTCCTTCAAGCCCGGCAGAATCCTCGTGGTAGCCGCGTCCCGGTCGAGGTATCCGACGACATCGTTCACGTCGTTGACGACGGTGATCAACGCCTTGTCGAATGAATCCTGCAGCCGGCGATAGATAAAGAGCTGCTCTCCAACCGTGAGGGGAACCTCGCCGAAGGCGCCGTAATCCACAACCTTCGTGTCGAAGACGTCGTTCTCCATTCCCCGTCGTCCTCCTCGGGACATCTCGCATGAACGCTCGCTGGTGGGCGCGGCAATAGTAGCACCCGCCCTCGAAAGCGGTCAATCAGAGCTGAGCGCTACATCTGCCGGACGGCGTCGCCGACCCGAATGCTCCCTTCGGACCGAACGAACGCGAGGAATCCGCTCCTCCCGACGAGCGCTTGCGGCAGTCGTCCATCCAACGGCGCCAGTGTCGCGCATGGCACGCGCACTTCACTGAGCTCGATCGTGACCGATTCGCCGACCTGGAGCCGGTCTCCGACCGAGAGCCGACCGAAGTCGATCCCCGACAGCAGCAGGTTCTCCGCCAGGTCGCCCGCGTCCAGCTCGATGCCATCAGCGCGAAGCGATTCGTAGAGCTCCGCGCTGTATAGGCAGAGGGCGCGTCCCGGCGTCCGCTTGTGCCGCGCCGACGCGTCGCCTTCCAGCCCATGGTCGATCACGGCGCGCGCGGACTCCAGGGCTGGCTTGCGGATACCACCTTGGTTCGATGCGAAGATTCCGACCACGACGCCTGCCATGCGGTCTTCTCCAGAAAGTCTGGTACCGTCGCTCGTTCGGCTCGAGTTCAGGGCGTGAAGTCGGTGCTCGCGTCCACCGCCAGAACGAACTCAGCCAACAGCTTCGCCGCGTTCTCGAGGTCGTCGAGCGCGACCACCTCGACCGGCGAGTGCATGTACCGGTTCGGAACACTGACGAGACCGGTCGCCACGCCGCTCCGCGATATCTGGATCGCGTTGGCGTCCGTCCCGGTTCCGCCGGGAGCCGCCTCGATCTGGATCGGTATCTTCTTCTTCTCCGCGACCTGGCATAGAAGATCGAAGACGCGCGGGTTGATGTTCGCGCCTCGCGTCACGACCGGGCCGCCGCCGATCTTGACCTCGCCGTACCGTTTCGGGTCCATACCGGGATAGTCCGTGGCGTGCGTGACATCGACGGCAATTGCCGCGAGCGGCTCGATGCCGAACGCCGACGTGTGGGCTCCGCGCAGCCCAATCTCCTCCTGCACGGTCGAGACGGCGAAGACCGAGGCGTCAAACGTCTTGCCGTCCAGCAGCCTGAGCGCCTCAATGCTTACCCAGACGCCGACCTTGTCGTCCATGCCGGGGGCGTGCGCGAGACCGTTTCGGAGTTCGCCGAACCCGAGCTCGAAGGTGATCGGATCGCCGATGTTGACGATGCCTGCCGCCTCGTCCTTGGACTTCGCCCCGATATCGACCCACAGGTCGTGCATCTCGGGAAC
>VGLH01000279.1 GCA_016866785.1 Candidatus Poribacteria bacterium | reverse complement strand
AGCGGCTCTACCCGTTCTGCCGCGACATCGGGGAGGCGGCGATGCGCCTTTCGCCCAGGGCGCTGGTTCTGCTGCTGCCCAATCCGACCGATGCGCTGGCGAACGCCGTTGCGCGGGCGACAGGAGCGAACGTCGCTGGTCTATGCGTCGAGGTGGAGCACCTGCGCGACCATCTGGCGTACTACACGGGGCGCTCGCCGGAGAGCATCCAACTGGAACACGCCGGAGTGAACCACGACGGGTGGACGCTCCGGCTGTGGATCGACGGAGCCGACGGCTATCCACTGCTGCGCGATGCGATTCCGGCGCTGCCGGAGCGCGACGACTTCCATCCGGGCAACTGGGGCATGGTGCGCGTCTACGAGGCGACGGGACTCCTGCGCTCGTCGGCGTACCACAACTGGCCCCTCGAAGTCGGCAGCTTTGCAGGACCCGCGAAGTGGGAGTCGTTCGGCGTGAACCGCGAGGACGTGCTGCGGCTCGCTGACGCGGCGATCCGCGACGGCGGGATGATCGATCCGCGCGAAGACCTGCATCCGGAACGGCGTCCGGTGAAATACGGGGGAACCGGTGTCGCGCTGGAACGGATCCTTTGGGGACAAGCGTCTCGTCAGCCGCAGATCGTCGCGATGCAGGTTCGGAACGACGGCGCGGTGACCAACCTGCCCAACGACGTTCAGGTCGAGGTTCCCACGGTGATCTGCGGAGAGTCGCGGTTCCCACGCGCCATGGGCAGCCTGCCTGAGCGAATCGCCGGAACGACGCGTCTGTTGGCGATCCAGCGGAAACTCGAAGCGGACTACCTGCTGGACGGCAAGAAACGCACGCTGCTCGACGCCCTCATGGCGTTCCCGACCGTCGCGCCGGTCGGAACGCTCATCGACTATGCCGAAGAGCTCCATGCCACCGCCTGACCGCCGAACCGGACAGGGAGAACCGCTGTGAAAGTCACCGATATCGAGATCACCGTACGCGAGTCGCGACCAAGCCCCAATCCCATTCGCGACGCCCTGCAAAGCCTGCCAGGAGCCGGCTCCGTGGGCGTGCGCATCGACACGGACGGCGACGTTTCGGGACGCGGCGACGTCGGGTTCGGGAGGGGCATCGGCGCGGCAGCGGCGCTGGGAGCCGCCATCGAACACGAGCTGAAGCCGCTCGTCATCGGGACGGAGGTCTCGGACGTGCGCGGCACGCACGAGACGATGCTCCGCGAGACGGAGTACCACGGCTCGTCCGGTCTGACGATGTTCGGAATCGCGGCACTCGATACGGCGCTGTGGGACTGCCTGGGGCGAATGCACGACGCGCCGTGCTGGCAGCTCTGGGGCGGAGTTCATCGGCGCGTTCCGGCATACGCGATGGTCGGATGGCTCAACTACTCGGACGAGGAGGTGGGCGCAATCTGCGCGCGCGCCGTGTCGCAGGGCTTCCGCGCCGTCAAGATCAAGGTCGGCTACCCGACGCTCGCGGAGGACATCCATCGGGTTCAGGTGGTGCGGAACGCCGTCGGAGCCGACACGGGGATCATGGTGGACGCGAACCAATCGCTCACGACGGCGGAGGCGACGCGGCGCGGCAGAGCGTTCGAGGACCTCGGCTGCGTCTGGTGGGAGGAGCCCATCCCGGCGGACGACGTGGACGGCTACGCCGCGCTCGCCGATGCGCTGGACGTCCCGGTCGCGACCGGCGAGAACCTCTACACGCCGGCGGACTTCGCGCGGTTCCTCAAGCGAGATGCCGT
>VGLH01000278.1 GCA_016866785.1 Candidatus Poribacteria bacterium | reverse complement strand
GCCCTCTCCCTGGGAATCCGCCGACGGATACGACCGCAGGAGCCTCAGAAACTCATAGACGACGCCGTAGATGTAGATGGCGAGCGAGACGCCCCCGTACAGCACCAAGCCGATCCTGAGTTCCTTGTCAGGGATACTGTCGGTGCGTTCATCCACTGATCTGCCCCATCCGGTCAGCCATTGGTTCCGCCGGAGCCATCACGCTGACGAACCACGAGCGTCGCCGTCGTATCTGGGGAACGAGAGCGGGCTGCTGGGAACGTCAGCCGCTGGTCTCCCACGCGTAGCGGTCGAAGCGCAGGAATTCGGTGTGTGCGCCGCTTTGTTTCAGCTCGTCGTCCGCGCGTCGCGGCGTCGAGTATCGCCGTCCGCGAAAGCTGCTCCGTCTCGACATACGCTTCGAAGTGCGCCCCCTGAGTGATCCGTGTGCCGAAGGCGTCCGGTTGTCGCCAGACGGATGTCCCGGGAAACGGACGATGCAGGCTCAACGTGACTTCGTCCGCGCCGCATCGCTTAGCGAACTCGACGGTTCGCCGAACGCTCTCGTCCGACTCGCCGGGCAGACCGACCATGAAGAACGCGCTGACGTAGAGCTTCGACGACTTCAGAGCGCGTATCCCGTGCGCGTGCTCCTCGGAGGTGAATCCCCGTTGCGCGAGACCCAACACCGCATCGTCCCCGCTCTCCGCGCCAAAACCGACGCGGACGCAGCCCGACGCCTTCATTGCCGCCGCAAGTTCGTCATCCACGAGGTTCCCCGCAGTCCAGCACTCCCAAGTCACGTCGAGACGTCGCCGGCGAATCTCCGCGCAGACTGCGCGTGCGTGCTCGCTGTTCAGTCCGAATAGGTTGTCGTAGACGTTGAACCCGCGAACCCTGTGTTCCCGTGCGACGTGTTCCATCTCGACGGAGCCGCGCCATAGGCTTCCGAGAAGCGTTCAGAACTGCTCGCCACACTTAGGACAAAGGGCCTTCTGGTCGATTCGATGTAGACGGCGAAAGCGATGCCTGCAAGACGGGCAGACGAAGGAGGTCTCCTGTTCTTCTTCCTCTCGGATTGGCATGCCCGCGAGCGCAATGACGGCAAGGATTCCGAACACCAGACCCACAAACGCCCAAGCAAGCGCCGACCTGCCCTTCGCGCACGCCATTGCTGCACATAGGACGCCTGAGCCTATCGCCTGCCATACGACTATCGCTGACAGAACGTCGTCGTTCATGGATTCGCCTCCCCTCACCCGAATACGCTATGCCGCCGACGCCTTGTGTCGAAACCGCCGTACAGCGCGCGTGCGACGATCTGACGGCGATGACACCTCGACAGCGCTTACAGACCGCAGGAGTGTCAGAGGACTTTTGGCTGCCCACTTAGTGTGTGGATCTGGACAGCGGTCACGCAATGGAGCGACGGTTCTCGTTCCGTGGACTTCGAAGTCGGAGACCCAACCGAAGCGATTTTCCCCAAGCTGTGCGACCATCTGCCCGTCGCGCTTGTCGTAGCGCTCCGGGCTCTCGCCGAAGGCGGCGCAGTCGGCTTCCCAGCGCTTGCCGTTGACGTGGACATCGCCGGATCGGTAGCAGGTTCCGTCGCCGTAGCCGTCGGAATCGCCGTTGCACCCGGCGACGGCGCGGCACGCACGGGCAAAAGGAGCCCGGCTCCAGCGGCTGCCGACAGTCCGAGGAATTCGCGGCGGGTGTACATCGGGTCTCCTTTCACCGGTGACGGGTTTCACGCTAGCTGTACGCTCA
>VGLH01000277.1 GCA_016866785.1 Candidatus Poribacteria bacterium | reverse complement strand
GCGCGCTCGGACCGGTACGCTCCCGCGTTCGCAGCCATCGCCGAGCAGACGGGCATGGCGGACATGCCTCTCGACACGCTTCACGAACAGGCGCTCCGATTGACGCAGAATCCGCCGCAAACGACTACCCTGCGCGACGCCGCAACCGCCGCCGACGGCATCCGACGGCTCCTCGGCATCGGCGCGCCATGACCCGACGGCACATCGCCGCCCTCGCCCTCTGTCTGACGACGCTTGCGCTCCGCGTCTCGTCTGCGCCCGTGCCAGACCTGGTCGGCGTGCGCTCCGTTGGGCTCGGCGACGCTTACACCGCCCTCGCCGACCAAGCCGAGGGAGCGATCCACAACCCGGCGTCGCTGGGCGTCCGCGAAGGGGTCTGGCTCTTCGGACAGACGAACCTGAACCGCCGGGATCGCATCAGGCTCGATCCGAAGGGCATCGCCTACGGCTGGCGGGGCGTCGGACTCGCCTGGACGAACCGGATCGCGATAGCGCCGGATGGGATCGACGACTACAATACGGTGAGCGCCGGAGCACGCCTGTCTTCTCGCTTCACCCTCGGCGCGAGCGCCAAGCTCTGGCGGATGCATCCGTCGCGGCGCTTCCAGGCGCTGGGATCGTCCGCGACGTACGATATCGGCATCCTGGCGGCTCCCGTCGCAGCATGGCGCGTCGGGGCGCGCGCAGGATCGCTGGAACGCGGCGCGGGCGTCCAAGACTTCGAGCTCGGCATCGCCCATGTCGCGGGACGGCTGGCGCTCGCGGGCGATCTGGGCTGGCGCGACGTCGACGGGTTCCGCCGGTCCATCGGAGCCGAAGCCCGCCTGACGCGAAGACTCCTCGTCCGGGCGGGGTTGCGGGATGGCGATCCGTCGGTCGGAGCGGGCGTCGCGCTCGGCGCGTTCCGGCTGGACGCCGCGTGGACGCGGGCGGACGAGGGAGGCATCGTCTTCGTCGGGGGTGAGCTGGACGTAGCCGTCAGCCGCGATACAGCGCCGACGACGAGGTAGAGCCCACACCGCCAGAGAGAGGCATCCGCCTCGCAAATCCCGATCGCTCTGCATGGCGACGACTCGCCGCGGTTACAGCCGGCGTTTCGTCCCGCCAGGAATGAACCCATCCAAGGATTGGGGCGTGCGAAGTTGTTGGCGCGTTACGGCAACGGGGTGACCAACGCTATGCTCGCTCCGACGGCGGAGCCTTCGACGTACATCTGCGCATAGTACGTCGCGTTCGGAACGAGGCCATTGTCGTAGTCTCTCAGGTCCCACCAGATGGCAACGCCGTTCATGTCGCCGCTCTCGGAGCCGAAGTCTGGACGGCAGACGGACAACGGGAACGACGTCGTCCCGGTCGGGCGCACGAGGTTGCGGTATCGTCCCGGCGCGAGTTGGTAGAGGTCGAGGTAGTTGAAGCCAGGGGCGGGCTTGCTCGTGTTGCTCTTGTAGCCCCAGTCCAGGATGCGCACGGTGTAGCCGGCGGCATCGAGGATGACGAAGTGAACACGCGAGCGCGTTGCCAGGTCGAACCGGAGCCAGTAGCCAGGCAGCGGATTCTCGACCGCAGGATCCGTGTCGGGGTCCGCAACCGCCTCGACGATGCCGCTTGCCGTTGGGATCGCTTCCGTGTAGAGCTCCTGTTCCCGCCACACTTCGTTGCCAACTGCTTCGCCCAGCGCTCCTTCTGAGCAGGATCGGAGAAGTAGGATTGGGGTGTCTGGCTTGTGTCGTACGTCCAGTGCATCTTCGATAGATACAGATCCGGATTGG
>VGLH01000276.1 GCA_016866785.1 Candidatus Poribacteria bacterium | reverse complement strand
GATAACCCGACACTTCACTGTCACTGACCACAAGGTTCCGCTCGCCTCTCATCGTCTCTTGAGCCGACTAGAACTGGACGATCTTCCAGTAGAACGTGATGTACGGGTTCTGGAAGTGGGCTCCGATGCGGAACGTGTCCGTCGGGGCGATGAGGAAGCCGAGGTCGATATCCACCGGTCGGTACGTGCCGTTGGCAAACGAGATGACGCCCGGCGTCTCCTCGTCGAAGTAGTCCTCGGCGGCGTCGGCGAACTCGACGTACCGCCAGCTATTGTCGGCGAAGACCTGGACGAGGAACTTGACGCGCTTGGTCATGTCGTAGTCGAGCGCTGCCCAGAAGCGGTAGGGGACGAAGTCCTCCCACTCGCTGCCGGGCTTCAGGTCGGGTCGCTCCTGGAAGAGGAGGCTGTTCGTCTTGGCGCCGACATGGACGCCCCACTTCCCTCTGCCGTTCCGGAGCGAATCCCGCCAGCTCAGGGCGAGATAGAGCTCCTCGAAGACCGCCATGTTCCCATCATCCGAACCATCGGCGAGGAGGTCCTTGATCTCGGGAGCCGCCTGGTCGGGACCACCGTCGACGCCGCCCCCGCTGATGAAGTGCCGATACCGGTCGTATTCACGGCGCATGTCGTGACGCGTGGAGAGCCGACCGCCGACACCCAGTCCGATCTCCTGGGCGCCGCGCCGTCGGTTGAACAGGGTGAAGTGCGGGCTCAGGTTGATGTCTCCCTGGAAGCTGTCGAACATCCGCGTCGTCAGCATGAAGTTGTCCGTGAACCCGAAGCCGATGGACAGCCCGCTGATGTAGAACGCGCGCTCCTGGAGACCGAACGCCGTCGGGTCAAGGAAGACGTTCGTCAGCGTCTCTTCGCCCTGGAAGAACCGCTGGCGCTGCTCGCGCTCGGGAACCTGCCTGCCGCCGAGGAACCGATCCATCGCGCGGATATCGCTCTTGTTGATGACCACTTCCCCGTAGTCCGACAGCAGGACGTAGCTGACGGCGTCCTCGGACAACACCTCGCCCCGGAAGCGCGTGCCGTTGCCCTTCGTGATCGTCGCCGTCTCCATGAGGAAGTCCGCGATGGGGATGCGGAGCGTGCCGTCTTCGGTCTCTATCGAGACGACCCCATCGCTCGACACGTCGCGGATAGTTCCCTGGAGCAGGTTCCCGTTGCGGAGGTAGAAGGGCTTGGACATGCCCTTGTGCAGCGTTGGCGTCAGCGCCGTGGAGTTGGCCGCAGGAGCGGTCTCGGTGGCAGGCGTTTCCGCTGCAGCCTGCGCCGCTGCGGGTTTCTCTTCGACGTCGCCGAGAACCATCCGCTCGAGCTGCGAGCGGGGTCGGAGGGGCGTTTCCGGCGCTTGCGCCCATGCTGCCCCGACGCCCATGCTCAGGACGATGACGCAGCCGAAGACGCGCGGTGCATTGCGTACACTCGAACACGTCGGCTGTGCCGGTCGTGCCAGCGGGACGCAGCCGAAGACGCGCGGTGCATTGCGTACACGGAACATCGTCGGTACTCCTTCTCGTCTGCGCTCAGCGGCGCAGGTCTGCCCACGCGACCGGCAGATGCGCCTTGGGCGACACCGCGCGAGGGCTCTCCTGGATCGGTTCCTGCGAAACGGTGCGGAGCTTCCACACTCCATCCTGCTGCTCGGCGAGGACCCAGAACTCGCCACCGGCGATGCCCGGCTGATGCGCGAGCGCTCGGCTCGTCTTGGTGTCGATGGCGATGGGCATCTTGTCGACGCTCAGGCTGGCGAGCGCTCCGGTCGCTGCGAGGGCTTGGATCGCCGCGAAGGCGT
>VGLH01000275.1 GCA_016866785.1 Candidatus Poribacteria bacterium | reverse complement strand
TCGAGTGGCGCCGCATCCGCGAGCGCTTCCGTTCCGGGCTCAGCGAGCTCGACGAAACCGCAGCGCCGGAAGCTTACCGCCCGCTGATCCGCGCGTACTTCCGCGCGCTGGCGAGCCCGGAAGGGGAACGCAATGGCGCGCGCTAGTACCCGGGCTCTGTTGGCTGCGCTGGTCGGCGCGCTGGCGACCGGAACGCTCTCAGCGGCTGATCCGGAGAGCTCGGGGCTTCTCTACTCGCGGGCGGAAGCGGCGTTTAGCCAAGGCGAGTGGCGCGACGCGATCGACCTTCTGCGCCAAGTCGTGTCATCTTCCGCCGGATCGGACTACGTGGGCTCTGCGCGCTTGCGCCTCGCCCAAGCCTACGCGCGCGTCGGCGACGACGCGTCCGCACGATCCACGTACGCAGAGATCGTCGCGGCGGACCCCGACGGCATGTACGCCAGTCAAGCGGTATCGATGTGGGCGGGACTGTACGTCGAGCGCTACCAGTACCGCGAGACCATGCAGATGTGCCAGGAGGTGATGCGCGCCTACCCGGGCACGAAGTCAGCGGAGATCGCCAACTACCTGCTGGGCGTCTACGCCGCGTCGATCCAACTCTACGACGACGCGGCGCGCGCTTTCACGGGTCTTATGGAGTCGCATCCGTCGTCGGTGTACCGCGACAGCGCGCTCCGCCAACTCGTGTCGGCGCTGGTCGCAGGCGGTCGGTTTGCGGAGGCGGAGAGCGCGTTGGCGAAGGAGCTCGAGGCATCGCCGTCGAGCTCGTCCGTGATCGACCAACTCGCACAGGTCTATCGCAAGCGGAACCAGCATGGCGATGCGATCCGTCTGCTGAACCAGGCGCTGGAGAAGCGACCTGGCGACATCGACCTGCTCGAGTCATTGGGCGAGACCTACGTCGAGGCAGGAGATCGCGACTCCGCTCGGAGTGTATGGGAGCGCATTTCGGCGCACGCGGGAAGCAACTTCGGGGTTCACCAGCGCCTGGGAACCGTTCTGCGAGCGAACGGGTTTCTGCATGAAGCCGAGAGTCACTACCGTGAGGCACTTCGGCTGCAGCCGGCTTACACCTACCTCTACATACAGCTCGCCGACGTGCACCGGATCCAGGGGGAGATCGCCCAGGCGCTCGGCGTGTACGTCGAGGCGCTGCTGGCGGCGGGGAGCCAAGTCGGAGCACGCGACTCGATCCTCGATGCCCTCGGCGAGCTCTACCCGGAAGATCGTCGGCAACAGGCGTACGAGGACGCACGACGCCTCGTCGACGAACGAACGCGGGGATCCGACTCGTTGGCGACGGTCGCCGTCGTGGTCGACGCCGAGCTCCAGTTCTACTCAGGACAGATCGACGGGAGCCTGCGACGTTTCCGGGAACTCGCCGCGATGATGCCCGACGGAGGACTGACACTCGGCAGGTACGGAGACCGCCTCATCGAAGCCGAGGACGTTGCCCACGCAACGCGGTTCTACGAAACGCTTCTCCAGGCGTTTCCGCTCGCGCCGGACACGTCGCTTCGGTTTTCCACGCTTGCAGGGCTCTACGCGCGACACGAACGTTGGGACGCCGCCGCGGCGACGTACCGGAAGGCGCTCGCGCAGGGCTCCGACGCACGCAGCGGGCTCCGCAACTCCGTCGGGCTCATCGAGGCGCTTCTGCGCGGCTCACACGACAGCGCGGGAGCTTTGATCGAGATCCGCCTGGCGCAGCCCAAAGCCACCACGATGTCCGACCGTGCCGCATTGGCGCTGCTCGAGGCTGAGGCGCTCTTGGCTTCCGGACAGGCGCAGCAGGCAGAGGATGCCTTGAGCAGAGCCGACCTCGCAG
>VGLH01000274.1 GCA_016866785.1 Candidatus Poribacteria bacterium | reverse complement strand
GCGACGAAGGGCTCAAAGAAGGCGTCTGACCGGTGGTGCGGACGCACTGGTGGTCGAGATCGGGTTTCAGGAGATGAACCGAATGAAGTGGGACTTCAGGTCGAGCGTCTTTGACACCGAAGTGATCCGCTTGGCGGACACGGAAGAGAGAATCGTGCGCGGTGGGCGTGACCGCTTCCCCTTGCTGGCGAAGGCATTCGCTGGCGTGCGCCAGATCGGCGTGATCGGCTGGGGATCACAGGGCCCGGCGCAAGCACAGAATCTCAGAGAGTCGCTTGAAGGGACGGGCATTCGCGTCAAGGTAGGGCTTCGCGCTGGCAGCCGGTCCATCCAGTCCGCCGGAAAGGCTGCCTTCCGGTCCGAAGACGGAACCCTCGGCGAGATGTTCGACGTCGTGCGAGAGTCCGACCTGGTGCTTCTGCTGATCGCCGATGCGGCGCAGGCGGAGGAGTACCCCGCCGTGTTCAAGACGATGCGCCCCGGCACCACACTTGGCTTGTCGCACGGGTTTCTTCTTGGGCACATGGCGAACGACGGAACCTCCTTCCCGAAGAACATCAACGTCATCGGCGTCTGTCCCAAAGGCATGGGCCCGTCCGTCCGACGCCTCTATGTCCAGGGTAAGGAGCTCAACGGCGCTGGGATCAACGCCAGCTTCGCCGTCGAGCAGGACATCGACGGTCGGGCGACGGATCTGGCGATCGGCTGGTCGGTCGCTCTCGGATCGCCGTTCTCCTTCATCACAACGCTGGAAAACGAGTACCGGAGCGATATCGCGGGCGAACGCGCGATCCTGCTCGGAGCTGTACACGGCATCGTAGAAGCGCTGTTCCGGCGCTTCATCGACGTGCATGGGATGTCGGACGACGACGCATTCCAGCACTCGGCGGAGTCGGTCACGGGCCCGATCAGCCGAACCATTTCGCACGATGGCATCCTGGCGCTCTACCAGCGGCTCGGGGCTGCGGATCAGCAGACGTTCGCCCGCATGTACAGCGCGTCGTACCCGGTGCTCTACGGGCTGATCGCTGAGATCTACGACGAAGTGGCGTCGGGGAATGAGATCCGTTCCGTGGTGCTGGCGGGCAAGCGCCTCGAGAAGTACCCCATGGGGAACGTCGCCGGAACGCGTATGTGGCGTGTCGGCGAGGGCGTTCGGGCTCGCCGCGTCGAGGACGATATCCCGCTGAACGCCGAGACCGCCGGGCTCTACTGCGCGACGATGATGGCGCAGATCGATCTGCTGCTTGCCAAAGAGCATTCCTACAGCGAAGTGTGCAACGAATCCGTCATCGAAGCCGTCGACTCGCTGAACCCGTTCATGCACGCCAAGGGCGTCGACTACATGGTCGACAACTGCTCGACGACGGCGCGTCTGGGAACGCGCAAGTGGGGCCCGCGGTTCGACCATCTGATTCAGCAGGAGAGCTTCACGCGTTTCGACGCCGGTCAGGCAGTCGACGAGAGGCTGATGCAAGCGTTCCAGAGCCATCCGGTTCACGGCGCGCTCGCGGTTTGCGCTGAGCTTCGACCTCCCGTGGATATCTCCGTCCCCGTCTGACGCTGCGCCGCACTGCCGGGATGTCACGGTACAAGTGAACGCCTTCCCGGCGGGCCCAGCCCGCTGAGAAGGCGTTCGGGGACATCTCGATTGTCTTCTTCGTTCGACGCGAAATGCTGTCGCAGCACGTTCCTCAATGATCAGTAGGCGCGAGGAGCGGCTCTGCGTCGTGACTTAGTGTCTATCTCAATCGACGAAGGCAGTTATCCGATAGTCTCCTGTGAGTTCGTCGATTCAGGCGTCTATCGCGTGCAAACGACCGACGATGCCAAGCCGGAACCCAAGCCGGAACCGACGA
>VGLH01000273.1 GCA_016866785.1 Candidatus Poribacteria bacterium | reverse complement strand
CTGACGAATTGTCCCAAGCCCCCAAGTGCCCGACCGACGGCGCGCCTCTTGACATCCATTGGGACCAGGAGCCGTCTGAGGACAAGCCGTGGCGCATCGGCATCCGTCGAACGTAACTCGCGGTGGAACCCCATCGAGCGAGCCGCCCAACACCTATCAGCCCTCCCCTCGTCAAGAGCGCAGATCTTCTCCGTCCGGTCGTCGAGTTAAGAAGACGCGCGACCGTCAGAGATAGTGTTCGAATCAACGCGTCCTCTTCAGTGCCATCTTCGTTTCCAGCGCAGGTTGCCATCCCGATGCGGAATGGGTCCCAACACCTATTGAGGCTCAAGCTTCGCTTAGCGAAGCGCGGGGGTCGTGAGACACTCGCGGCCTAGAAACTCATTCGGGCCCTCATACCGGCCTCCTCATGACGGGCGACGTCGCGTGCGCGCGTCCGTTGTCGCCAGGCTCGGGGGAGGGGCAGCGCATCCGTGGAACGCGTGTGCATGGCGAGGGAGAGAGCGGGTGTCCCATCATCCGCAACTCGCTGCCGGACCTCGGCTCCTGATCGTTGGCTCGTGGCACTCGAGGCGCACGCGTGGTGACGATCGGCGACGAGCTCGGTCCTGACGTGGCTCGAGTTAGGCGTCTGGCTCACCCGCTCCCTTCCTCGCTACGCCGCGCGGAACTTCTCCATCGAGAAGACCGTCCCGCGCGACAGGATGTAGAACACGGCCCGTCCGATCTTGTGCGCCAAGATGGAGAGCGCCTTCCCTTTGCCGTGTTGTTTCTCAATCCTCGCGATCAGCTGTTTCCCCTCGGTATGGCGCAGGAACAGCACGGCCGCTTCGGAGAACGCCCACTTCAAATGGACGTTCCCCATTTTCGCCCCGCCGGTGCCGAGCGTCTTCCCGCCCGATTGGTGTTGGCATTTGACCAGTCGAGCGTACGACGCGAATTCCTGCACGCGATCGAAGCGCGCGATGTCATGGATCTCGTAGAGGATCGTCAGCGCGAGGACCTTGCCAATCCCCGGCACCGAGCGGAGGCGATGAAACGCGTCGGCATTGTGGCGTTTCGCCTCGCGGACGATCGTGAGTTCGAGGTCCACGATCAGCGTGTCGTACTGGTCGATCAACGCCAGGTCGACCTCGATGCTCTTCTGCACACTCGGATCGGAGAAGTGCTCGACGACGCCGGCTCGATTCGTACGATAGGCGAGTTTCCGTCCAAAGACGGGCAGGTTGTACTGCGCGCGCGTGTTCTGGATGTGGGCCAAGAGTTGTCCGCGCTTCCGCACCAGATGCAGCCGCCGGCGGATCAGATCGCGGGTCGACCGCATCGCGGCGGGATACACGTACGCCTGCGGCAACAGGCCGCCGCGGAGGAGGCTCGCGATCTTGTGCGAGTCGATCTTGTCGTTCTTGGCCTTGCCGCCGTGGATGGCTTTCATCGCCCAGGCGTGGCCCAGCACGAAGGTGATCCCCTCCGCGGCGCAGACGTCCGCGAGCCAATACCACGTGAACATGCACTCGGCGGCGACGACCAGATCGTCGCGGTACGGGGCGACGATCTCGAGGAACGCCTCACGTGTGGATGGCACATTGCGATGCACGAGCACCTGGCCTGCCGAGTCCAGGATGCAGACGTACATCGTCTTGACGTGGAGATCGATTCCGCAATAGTGCCGATGCTGCCGGTTGTAGAATCTCATTCGGCTCTCCTCCTGCGCGGATCCGCGCATATCCCTGCGCTGAGCCTACCCAGTTGGTAGGTGCAGGGGGAGGGCTGAATGAGCATCATCCGAATGCAGCCGACGCGCCGCGGGTCGCTTGCTGGCGCGCGGCTGATTCGGCATCGTTATGCGGCTAAAGGAGACTCCGCTTGATTATTGATGCCTGGGCACAGCACCCGA
>VGLH01000272.1 GCA_016866785.1 Candidatus Poribacteria bacterium | reverse complement strand
TGACAACGATCATCAACTCCATCGTAAACGCGGAAGACAGCGCATGCGTTCATCGGCGGACCCATCCATTGCGGTCTGAGACACCGCAACGCCCGGCGCACGCCCGCGAGCGCTTCGACCACCTCGGCAGGAGCGTCGTCGTGCTCCTCCGGTTCCCGCTGTGGCGCCCTGAGACCGAAGCCGTATCGCAGTGACGGGCGTGGCAGCGCGGCTCAATCCACGGCGCGTTTGAGCGTCGCCCAGGTCGTCGCGGATTTGCCGGAAGGACTCACCGCGAGAAACGCTGCGATTCCATTCGCGGCGATGGCAGCGATGTCCGCGGACGACATGGCGTTGTTCGCCATCATGAAGTCGTCCGCCGCGCCCTTGAAATAGCGACCGCCACAGCAACCTCTCGAGAAGGCGAGCACCGACGACGACGCGGCGAGCTTGCCGCCGACCGCCATCGAACCGGCGTCCTTGCCGTCGAAGTAAAGACGCGCTTCCTTTCCGTTGTAGGTCGACGCGTAGTGATGCCACTCGCCGAACTTGTGCGCGGGGAACGCGCCTGCGGCGGGTATCTGCCCGATCCATCCGCCGCCGATGTTCAGCCAGAGCGTCATTTCCACCGTGTTCCCGAGTTTGTGCGCTGCCATCGTATATTCGCCCTCTTTCCGAGGGAACTCGACCCACTCCTGAGGCGTGATGTCGTCGATACGGGCGTAGACCATGATCGTCAGCGCGTCGGTGAACGTGAAGTCGGCGTGGTGCGCCCATTCGATGAAGCCCGTCTCATCGAACTCGAGGACCCCGCCATACTTGCCCTTCGACCACTTCGTGCCGCCGCCGAGCGTTCCCGTGTGGTTCCGGCCGGAAGAGTCCTTGACCTCCTTGCCGCCGCCGTCTTCAAACTGCCACAGTCCGACGATGGCAGCGCGAGCAGGCGTCAGCGCACAAGACACGAGAACAACGCACGCCAAAGCCACATGACGGGAATCAACACGTCGTCCCATCGTGTATCTCCTTCCGCAAGGGATGTTACGGCATTGGACGGCTATGTGCTTGGTCTCTCGCTCGGACACTCATCGGCACACGGAGTTGCCCCTTCCGCAGGTAGGTATCGCCTTTACGGTCATCGTCGAGGCGGCGCTATGCGATAGGGAACGCTCCCGCTCGCTATGAGACTGAACGGCGGCGTGGTATGCTCTGGGCATGTCAGCGGGGAAGCGTCTGCGGAACGGTGTCGTCTTGGGTATCGCGTGGGCGGTTGGCGGGATCGTCCGCCGTCTGCCGGAGGCGACGGCGCTCCGCGTCGGATCGGCGCTGGGAGGCCTGCTCTACCGCGCGCTGGGCTCCCGTCGGCGCGTCGCGGAAGTGAACCTGGTACGCGCCTTCCCGGCGCGCTCGGCGGCAGAACGCGCCGCGCTCGCCCGCGAGCACTTCGACCACCTCGGCAGGAGCGTCGTCGAGCTCCTCCGGTTCCCGTTGTGGACGGCGTCGACAGAAGCGCGCATCGCCGTCGAGGGACGAGACCGGTTCTCTGAGGTCGCGCGGACAGGCGCTGGGATCGTCGTCTTCGTCGCCCACACGGGCAACTGGGAGATTCTGGCTCCCCTGTGGCATTCGCTGCATCCGTCGCCCATGGTTCTCGCCCATCCGATGGACAGCCCCGCGCTCGACCGGCTCGTGACGCGCTGCCGGCAGGTGACCGGACTGGAGATCGTCCCGCGCCAGGGAGGCTTGAGGAGGCTGGTCGCAGGACTGAAGCAGGGGCGAGTCGTCGGACTGCTCGCCGATCAGGACGCCGGAGCGAGCGGCGTATTCGTGCCGTTTTTCGGCGAGCTCGCCTCGGCGGAACCGAGTCCCGTGACCCTCGCGCGGCGGCTCGGATGCCCGCTCTGGCTCTGCCTCCCGTTCCGGGAACCCGACGGATCGCACCGCGT
>VGLH01000271.1 GCA_016866785.1 Candidatus Poribacteria bacterium | reverse complement strand
CGCCGGATCGAGAGGGCGAGTATTACTTCTGGACGGTGGGCGGGGCTCAGACCGAAGCGATGTTCATCGCCTCGACGACGAGTTGGGTCAACGGAGAACCCGTCTGGGGCGACGGCAACGACGTCGCAGACTGGGGCGAAGCGGAGTTCCAAACCGCGTTGGGGCAGGGCCGCGCGCGACCGTCGCAGCTCATTGATTTCGGTCGCCGCTTGCCGGGCGATGTCGTCGCGTGCGGGCTGAAGGTGGTCGTTGGGAAGTGACGGGTCACAGGGGTGCCACGACGGAAGGAGACACAACGGCGAGATAAGGGGCGTTCTCGGAAGGACCGACCCGAAGCGGCGGGTTAGGATGCGCGGGTCGGAATCAACGCGAAGCTCGGCGCGATGCCGCGCCGGTCGTCATGATGGTAGTCGCAAACGCGCCGAGGGCGGATACGTCTACGCAGGGAAAGGTCGAGCCATGCGGTCGCGCAAGCTTCGGGCCCTGTCTGGTCTGGTTGCGAGTGTCGTTCTCGCGTTGTTCGTGTGCGCGGGCGTGTCGGCGCAAACGTCGTGGACGAAATACGCGGGAAATCCTGTGTTCGTCGGTCCCACCGTGTCCACCGCGGGACCCATGGTGGTTTTCGACGGTTCGCAGTATCGGATGTGGTATAACGCCGGACCAGACGGCTCTGACATCCGGTACGCTACGTCACCCGACGGAATCAGTTGGACCGACAACGGCTTCGCTGTCCCGCGCGGCGACGTGACGCCGCAGTGGGTTGACACGCCCGCAGTCATCATCGACGACGGCGTTTACAAAATGTGGTACGGCGGCGGCACTACCGCAGGCGGCTATGGGATCGTCTGCTACGCCACGTCGACAGACGGCGTCACATGGACGAAGTATGCCTCCAATCCCGTCTTCACGAAGTCGGGCTCCGAGATGCACTCCGGGTCCGTCATCAAGGATGGGTCCACGTACAAGCTCTGGTATCACGCGTATTTCGGAGGGAGTGACCCGTACATCGGGTATGCCACGTCACCGGATGGCATCTCGTGGACAGATCAAGGCGTCGTGCTCGACCAGGGCTCCTCCGGAGCGACGGATACAAACTCCGTTGGTGAACCCTCCGTACTCAAACGCAACGGTCAGTACGAAATGTGGTACGCGGGCGTCAATGCCAGCAACGTTCAAACGATCAACTACGCGACATCGGGCGACGGCGTGACATGGACGAAATACGCCTCGAACCCGGTGCTCGGTGTCGGCGCTTCTGGGTCGTGGGATGCCGTTGCGGTGATGGGACCGACGGTCTTGATCGCGAACGGCGACATGCGGATGTGGTTTGCTGCAGTTAACTCAGTCTATGGGGCGGGAATCGGGTATGCGACGGCGAATCCGACCGCTAGCGTCACCCCGACGACCGTCAACGCTGGCATCGTCACAAAACCAAGCTCTGGTACAGCGACGTTCACCATCACGAACACCGGCGGCGGGACGCTGACGGTCAGCGGCATCACTTCCAGCAACAGTCAGTTCACGGTCTCGCCCGCGCCGCCCTACAACCTGGCGGCGGGTCAGAGCCAGACGGTCACCGTCACCTTCACGCCGACCGTCGCTGGCACGGCGAGTGCGACGCTGACGATCACCCACAACGCGTCGGGCAGCCCCGCGACCGTCACGGCGAGCGGAGTCGGGCTCTGGTCCTACCAGAACTGGCAAGCAACGCTCCGCCTGACGGGCGACCCGGCGGGCGACCACACGGTCATCGTCGGCGTCGCGCCCGACGCATCGGATGCCGTGAACCTGTCGGCGGAGGACACGCTCGCCCCGCCCATGCCGCAGCCTCCGGCGTCATGGCTCCGCCTCCTGAGAGGCGGCCAGGCGCTATCACAGGATGTTCTCGCGTTCGCCGATGCGCGAACGTGGACCATCGAAGTCGAGG
>VGLH01000270.1 GCA_016866785.1 Candidatus Poribacteria bacterium | reverse complement strand
CCGCGACCGCGCCCGCGCCCGCGCCCTCGCCCTCGACAGCGCCCGCGCCCTCGACCCCGCCCGCGCCGCGTACGACTTCGCGCTTGTCGGCTCAATCGCGCAGGAAGCCTTCTTCCCGTCGCTCGAGGCAAGCCTGCCGGCGCTCCGGCTCGACCACCTGCGAGGCAACCTCAGCGACGGTACGTTGATCGCGCCAGCCGTCGTCGAGTTCGAGGTGGAACAAGACGGAACCGTGCGCCCGTCCCGGCAGCAGCCCGACCTCGTCATCCAGCGAGGGTATGATCTCGTCTTTCCGTTAACGGCGATCTCGCTTGGGGCCCTTCGCGAGCGCAACCCGGACTGGCGGAGGGATCGGGGTGTGCATCGCCTCGGCATCCTGCCCTTTCTCTGGCTGACGGGCGGCGATGTATGGCGGGAACATGCCCAAGTCTTCCGTGACGCGGTTGGAATCGAGCGGCTCTACGCCTACATGCCGGACATCTCGCTCTGGGACAAACCGTTCGAGGAGTGGACGGACGCGGACTGGGGGATGGGCTTGTCCGCCCTGTGGCGGGTCGATACCGGCGAGGTGCTCTGGGCAGACGGAGCGCCGAACGTCCAGGACATGCCCCACGTCGGGCAGCCCATCGGCGCGTTCAACGAATGGCGGTAGAATCGCTGTATCAGCTCCCGAACGTGCACATCTCGCGCACCAAGTCCATGTAGTACTTGAAGTGCTCGAACGGCACGTCGGGCGGCACGGCGTGATCGACCATCGGCGTGAACCCGCCGTCTCGGACGAGTTGGGGCACCTTCGACGCCACCTCGTTCTCGATATCCTTCCTGCTGCATTCGTCCCGCAGCGCGCGCTTGTCGATGTTGCCCATCAGGAGCGCGTCTTTGCCGAACTGCCTGCGGTAGCGGAGCGCGTCGCAATCGGCGGCGACTTCCAGCGGATAGATGTAGTTGACGTTCGCTTCGAGCCATAGCGGGATCAAGTCGTCGAGGTTCCCGTCGCTGTCGACCATGATGATGCGGATGCCGTACTCGTTGAGCGTCCGGGTGACGCGCTTCAGCGGCTCCATCATGAACTCGCGGAACAACGCTGGCGAGATGAGCGGACCCGTCTTCATCGCCATGTCTTCCCAGATGCTCGCGTAGTCGATATCCGGGATTTCGTCGAGCGCGCGCTGAATGAGTTTCAGCGTGAAGTCGGCGAGGTAGTTGGTCATGTCGTGGACGAGTTCGGGGTCGTCGTAGTACCAGAGCGCGAGGTTCTCCATGCCGACCCAGTTCCGAATCCAGCCGTAGTACGAACCCGCGTTGATGCCCAGCGGGAAGTCCCGTTGGGTGTAGCACCTCTTGATGTACTCCCAGTATTCGGGATAACGGTTGGGCGCGTCCGGGTTCAGACGTTGCTTCCATCGCTCCCACGTGTCGCGGTCGCGGATGGGGTAGCGAATCCACTGGGACATGCCGATCTCGCGGTCGGTCCAGCGCTTCGTGATGCCGCCGAACTCGTCTTCCACGACGCTCCACTCCGCCGTCTGTTCGACGACTTTCGTTTCCAGCGACGGGAACAGACCCATGTGGATGGGGATCGTTTCGAGCCGGTCGAAGCCGAAGTAGGTGTTGAAGTGGGCGTCCCAGGGCATCCCCTCGCGGAGCCATCGCTGGCGGGTGTCGTGGAATGTCCATTGAGGAAAGAGGAACACGCGGTCGGGTTGTCCGTAGGTGAAGGTCGCGTGGAAGCGCTCGCGGGAGTTCATGGTCGCGCTCTCCTTTCGCTGTGCGGTCGGGCACGCCCGCGACGGCGTTCTCACTCGGATCATACGCCGACCGGGAACGCGGCGCATCCGAGCATCTGCTTGAAGCCTGACCAGAGCCTTTGCCATGCGGCTAAGATTGGTTTATAGTAAGCGACAAGAGTCGGCTGCCCGCTTAGCGCGCT
>VGLH01000269.1 GCA_016866785.1 Candidatus Poribacteria bacterium | reverse complement strand
GGGGGACAGCTCTCGCGCCAGGACGTTCAGCGTTACGCGGGTGGTTCGTCTGGGCGCGGGTATCTGCGCCAGGCGGGCGATGTACTCGCGGACGATATCGGCGACGCGGGCGACGTAACGGCGGAGCCATTCCGCGTCACCGACCTCCATTCTTTCCATCTCGGCGAACCGAGCCTCTAGCCATTCGCTCGCCGTCGGCTCGCGCGGAGTCGTCGGGAGCTCATCTCGTCTGCGCCTCCTTCTTCGGACGAGCCACGCGACGGCGATCCCAAGCGCGGCGATCCCGGCGATGAGGATGCGTGTCCAGGCGATCTGGCGAACCGAGACGGGGTCGCGCGCGGGACGGAGGATCTCGGCGTCGTCGCCGGTTCGCACACTCTGTACCGTGACGGTCAGAACTTCGGTCGTCGTGAGGACGTCGTTCCCGACGCCGATCTCAAACCGGGGCAGGGCAGTCTCCCCGACGCGGAAGACCTGGAGCCCGTAGGCGATCTCCCACACGTCGCCGTCGTCCGAGGCAGACAGGCGCTTGCTCTGCGGGGCTGACCAGGAGAGGTCGCGGTTGGACGTGTCTGGCAGGGCGGGGGTCGGAACGAACCGATGGGGAACGGCGATCCGCACCCGGACGGTGATGGGGTCGCCGATGGTCACGGGTCCGGAAGGGTCGATCCCGACGCGTTGGATCTCCGGCGCTGCAGCGTGGGCGGCGAGGGCGTGGAGTGTCAGGAGCAGGACGGTGGTGAGTCGGCGGGCAGGCATGGCGGGTCCTCGTGCGTCGCGCGGCGTAGTCTACCGGCGGGCTGCGCGCGAGGCAACGCGCGCGCGCTACAGCCTGGCAGCCAGGATCGCCAGCACGCCGATGGGCAGGAACATCGTCCACTGGAACATGGCGACGAGGCCCTTCGGTCCAGCGGCGGCGAGGACGAGCACGATCTGAGCGATGCCGCAGAGCAGGTAGATCAAGCCGATGAACAACGCAACCTGTGGAGAGACCGCCATCAGGTCGTGAGCGTAGATCACGAGAGCGCCGGCGCTGACGAGCATCACGACGGTCATGTAGTGGAACACGGCGTGCATGACGGTCCGGGGAACGGCGTCGGCGTTGCTGTCCAGAATCGGCTTGACATACCACTTGATTCCGAAGATCAGATGCCCGATGAGCATGAACACCGAGAGATAAGCCGCCGCATACGCCATGATCGGGCTCCTTTCTGAGCGCGCACCGTACAGACCAACGGTTCCCATATCGTCCGAGCGGACGGGCTTCAGTCTCCGTGGCGCGTCCTCAATCGGGCCCATACGTCGGGAAGTTTACCCGACGGTTGGACGGCTTTGGTCTTGGAGAGTCCCTTGATGACGTCTTGAATCTGCGCCGGGGAGAGGGCGATGTTGAACAAGGCGACTTCGTCGATCAAGCCGTCGAAGAACTCGCTGGGCGCGCCGCCAGTCATGCGAGCGCCGATGAAGACGGGCGTGGCGAGGTCGGTGTTCTGCGCGCCGCGCGGCTGGGTTCCGATCTCCTTGCCGTGCATGTAGACCTTCATCTCTTTGCCGTCGTAGGTGGCGGCGACGTGGTTGAACTTCCCGGCTTCGAGCACGCCGACGGCGCTCAAGCCCCAGGGAGCCACTTCGCGGTGGAAGGTGACGTTGCCGGAGCCGCTGACGGTCAGGATGTAGGCTCCGATGACGCCGCCGTTGAACTTGCCGATGACGGTTCCGCCGGCGCGAACGTTGACCCACGCGGTGATCGAGAAGGGCTCCGCCGCTCCGAAGGGAAGGCTGGCTGCCGAGTCGAGCAGCTCGACGTAGGCTCCGCCCTTGAAGTCGAGGGCTCCGCCGAAGCGTCCGTCGGCCCAGATGGGGTTCTTCTGGAGTTTGCCGTCGTGCTTGTTGCCGGACTCGTCTTTGGCGGACTTGTCGTCGAAGAGCCATAGTCCGGCGATGGAGTCGGGGTCGATCGCGGCGCGGATGGGACCCGCGACGCAGAGCGCGGC
>VGLH01000268.1 GCA_016866785.1 Candidatus Poribacteria bacterium | reverse complement strand
ACCGTTTGAGCCTCAGGATGGCGAACGCGAGGAAATGAAGACCTACCAACGTTTGCGCCAATCGCTCATAGTCGCGCGCCAGCCGTCGGAATCTCCCCATCCACGCGAACGTCCGCTCGACGACCCAACGACGCGGAAGCAACACGAATCCTCTCCGTGCCTCCGGCAGTTTGACCACTTCCAGTCGGATGCCGCGAATCGCCGCATCCTCAGCGGCTTGATCGCCCGTATAGCCTTGATCGACAAACGCCAGTTCGACGTTTTCACGGGTCACCTCTTGCAGTCGTTTCGCCAGCGTCGCCACCTGCGCCCGATCCTGCTCCTCGGCGGGTGTGACGTGCAACGCCAACAGATAACCCAAGGTGTCTACCGCCGCGTGAATCTTGCTGCCCTTCTTGCGCTTGGCTCCGTCATAGCCCGCACGACCGCCGCTTTCCGGCGTCGATTGCAGCGTACGGCTGTCGAGAAGGGTCACGGACGGCTGTTCGTTCCGTCCGGCGGCCACGCGCGGCAGAACGCGCAGGTCGTGAGTCATGGACTCGAAGACGCTCGCTTGGATCCATCGCTGAGTCTGCTGATAGACCGCCTCCCACGGCGGCAGGTCGTGAGGCAGCAGGCGCCACGAGGCGCCCGCCCGCACGATCCAGCGCAGTCCGTTGAAGACTTCCCGCAACGCACGTTCCCGTTGCGGAGCGTCCTCGATCATCAACGTCAAATAAGGGGCGACGAACCCCCATTCGTCGTCCGCCACGTCGGACGGATAGGCTTTTCGAGACATCTCGTATCACTTGCTTCGATTCGGAGAGGCAGACTCTCGGAAGTATGCCCACAGTTTACCTGAACCTCGGAAAGTCCATAACACGCTCTAGCGGATCCGCACGGCTGTTTACTTCTCCCATTGAGAGCCGATGAGTGGCAGCGCTCTGTCGGGCTTGGCTGCGAATGTGCGGTTTGCTGATGCGATGTTGGTGTATCCGGCGAGACGGATCAGATTGATGGCTGTGTTGCGTAGGGCGGCCATGACTTGGGGAGTGCGAGGGCAGCGTGTGGTTGAGCGGTCTTCATGGTATGTGACGTCCCGTACCCAATGGAGACGGTTCTCGATGTGCCAGTGACATCGTACCCGAGCCAGCAGCTGCTTGGGTGCGATGCGCTCTGGCGGCGGACTCGTCAGTCCGTAGATGACTTGCGTGCGTCTTGTGCGTCCCTTGGCATGGGTCTTGGTCTGCCGAGTGTCTCGGGTGATGCGGAAGACCTGTCCCACCATGGGCACTGGAGATAGGCATTGAGCGCGGTGCTGGTGACGATGCGTCGGCGCTCGATGCGACCATGGCATCGATCGACCGTCTCGGCAGTTCCATGGATGTTCCATGGATGAAAGGGCCGGACCAGGGAGAGTCGAAGAGGGACCGGATGTCCTCGTGCAGCGTCTTCTGGTTGCCCTTGGCAACCATGATGTAGTCGCCTCCTCCCTCAACGATGAGCGTCGCGTGTGTCTGTTGCGTGTGCATCGCGTCCATGGTCCAGATACGGCCTTCCAGCCTGCCCTCAGCCAACAGACCTCGCAGCAGAGACGTCAGAGCAGGGAACTCGTTGGTCCGGTCGTCGCCTCCCTCTGGCACCGCGCGTTGGTAAACCACCAGACCCAGCCGTGTGCCTATGGACATCCAAGGACGGTGAGGAGATAGGAACCGGGAACGGCTTGCTTGCGACTCCCACGAAGCGCTTTCCCATCGACCGAGAACACCTCCTCGGTCGCCCCCATCGCAGGAACCGACGCCAACACCGCTTCCGCCCACTCACTCAGTCGCGCCTCCAACGCTTGGACATCCAACTGACCTGCCCCCAGTTTATGCACCAGTTTGAGTGAGAGTCTGGTCCTTCCCTTCGAGCGCGCTCGAAACGCTTCCGGCGTCTGGTAGCCCAAGGCGCTGTGAGGACGACGCCGGTTGTAGTCCTCCCGCCACGGCTTGGCGAGGACCTTCGCCTCCGTCAAGCTCGTGAACTCCTCCAGGTTG
>VGLH01000267.1 GCA_016866785.1 Candidatus Poribacteria bacterium | reverse complement strand
GAAGCAGGCGAACCTTCCCACCGAGCGCGACCAGGCGCTCAATGAGCGGCACTACGGCGACCTGCAGGGGCTGAACAAGGCGGAAACGGCGCAGAAGTTCGGTGACGAACAGGTGCACATCTGGCGCCGAAGCTTCGACGTGCAGCCGCCCAACGGCGAGAGCCTCAAGGACACGGCGGAGCGCGTCATGCCCTACTGGGAAGCCCACATCCTACCCGACCTGAAGGCGGGGAATAACCTGCTGATCGCCGCGCACGGGAACTCGCTCCGCGCCCTCGTCATGCACCTGGACGGGCTCACGCGCGAGCAGGTTCTCGAGCTGAACATCCCGACGGGCGTGCCGCTGGTCTACGAGACGGACGGCGACCGAATCGTCCGGCGCGGCTACATCGAGTAACGCCAGCCCAGCCGACGCCATGCGAGCCCATGCCACGTCGAGCAGCCGAGACACGCAGGTACTCGTCTCGCGCGTAGGTGACAGTCCCGTAGGGGCGGGTCTGAGACCCGCCCCTACAACCGTACGTCCCTCGGCGGGGCTTTACCCGTTCGTCATCTCCGAAAAAGCCGGAATCCAGGACTCTGGGCTCCCGCTTTCGCGGGAGCAACGACGCAGACCGGCTGACCTATCCGAAGTCCAGCGTCATGTGGTAGGCGGGGCCCTGCGGGTCGGGCGGGTCGCCGTCGATGACGAACCCGACGCTCTCGTAGAGAGCGCGGGCGCGGTCGTTGTCCTGCATGACGGTCAGTTGGATGCCGCGCTTGCCCAGCGCGCGCGCCTCCGCGACGATGCGCTCCATCAGCCGCCGACCGATCCCCTGATCCTGATACGCATCGGCAACGCAGATGCCCAGCATGGGCACTTTGCCGTCCCGCGCAATCCAGACGTATCCGGCGATGGCGCTGGTTGGTGTCTCGGCGACGAGGCAATAGATCGACCCGTCGGCGGCGACGCGTTCCCCAGCCGCTCGCGTCAGCTTGTACGGGTGGAAGTAGTAGTACGTCTGCTCGGAACAGCTTTCGAGCATGTCGCCCAGCGCCTGGGCATCGCCGGGCGACTTGGGGCGGATCGTCACGTCGATCCGTTGCGGCGTCTGCGTCATGGAGTCTCCTCGTCGCGCGGAGGGGGCTCGATGTAGAGGAAGCAGCGGCACGCATGGGAGCCGCCGAAGGTGGCTTCAGGCGGATAGACTCCCGAACAGGGCTCGAACGCATCGCCGCAGCGTGGGTGGAAGTGGCATCCCGCCGGAGGACGCGCCGGCGAGGGCACGTCGCCTTCGAGGCGGATGCGCGCAACGCCGCGGTCGTCGATCTTCGGCACGGCGGAGAGCAGCGCCTTCGTGTAGGGGTGCTTCGGGTCGTCGAACACCTCCTCGGTCGTGCCACGCTCGACGAACCGGCCGAGGTACATCACGGCGACTTCGTCCGCGAGGTACTCGACGACGGATAGGTTGTGCGTGATGAACAGGTAGGAGAGACCCAACTGGCTCTGCAGGTCCTTGAGCAGATTCAGGATCTGCGCCTGGACGGACACGTCGAGGGAGCTCGTGGGCTCATCGCAGACGATAAAGCGCGGCTCGACGGCGAGCGCCCGCGCGATCCCGATCCGCTGCCTCTGACCGCCTGAGAACTCGTGCGGATAGCGTTCCAGCATCGACGCATCCAGCCCGACGAGCTGAAGGACATGCCGAATGCGGTCGTCGCGTTCCGACGCCGGCAGCTTGCCGTACCCCTGGGCGACCATTCCCTCCTCGATGGTCTCGCGCACCATCATGCGAGGGTCCAGCGACGAGTACGGGTCCTGGAACACCATCTGGAACCCCGACCGGCGGCGGCTCAGATCGGAGCGGGACAGGCCGGTGATCTCCGCGCCGCCGAAGAGCACTTGACCCGACGTTGGCTCTGCCAGCCGCAGAAGCGACTTGCCGAGGGTCGTCTTGCCGCAGCCCGACTCGCCGACGACAGCGAGCGTTCTGCCGCGCGGGATCGAGAACGACACGCCGTCCACGGCGCGGACGTATCCAACCGTTC
>VGLH01000266.1 GCA_016866785.1 Candidatus Poribacteria bacterium | reverse complement strand
TACGTCAACATCCCGATGTGCCTCATCTATGCGATGTTCGACGGCAAGCATCCCGTTCGCGAGACGCAGGATCGACCCGCGACAGGTCTCCCGCAGACCTACGACGAGCTCAAGGCAGCCTTCCACGTGCAGTTGCGCCATGCCGCGAAGCAGGCGGTCGCCAACAGCCTGCGCGATCAGCTCATGGAGGAGCGGTTCCGCCCCTTCCCGCTGCTGTCGTGCCTCATTCAGGGCTGCCTCGACGCCGGAGCGGACATCTCATCGGGAGGAGCCCTCTACAACTTCCTCCAGCCGGAGGCGGTCGGCGTCTCGAACGTCGTGGACGGCTTGGCTGCCATCAAGACGCTCGTCGAGGACGAAGCCCGCTACACGATGGACGACTTCCGCGCCGCGCTTCGCACCGACTTCGAGAACGCCGACGAGCTCTACCGTGCGATCCTCAAGGAATGCCCGAAGTACGGCAACGACACGGAATGGATCAACGCCCTGTTCGAGGAAGTCGCGGGCGGATGGTGCTCCGCCATCGAAGGCCACAAGAACCGCTTCGGCGGACCCGTGTTCCCCGGCTTCCTCGGATGGACGGTCTGGATCGGGTTCGGGCGCGAGACGCCCGCGACGCCCGACGGGCGCAAGGCGGGCACGCCGCTGGCGAACTCGCTCGCTCCCTGCAACGGCGTTCCGCTGCGTGGGACGCCAGCGATGATCCTCTCCGCGTCGGAGCTCGACCACAGCCGAGGGCTGGGCGGCATCACGTTCAACGTCCGGTTCCAGGCGAACGCGCTGGCGACCGACGAGGGCGTCGATCGGCTGAAGGGGCTCATCGAGGCGAGCTTCGATCTGGGCATCTACCAGATTCAGGTGAACATCACGAGCGCCGAGACGCTCCGCGCGGCACAGGAGAGCCCGGCGGACTATGCCGACCTCTTCGTGCGGATCGGCGGGTATCTCGTCCCGTTCACGCTCCTGCCGAAGGACGCCCAGGATGAGGTGATCGCTCGGACGGAGCTGGAAGTCTGACGCTGTTGCCGCGCCAAGGTGAGTGTATGTCATTCTGAGCGACGCGGCGAATGGGTCTAGTGGTCAGTTACTTTGGAGAGTTCGTCTTCCCCCACCTCAATCCTCCCACGCTTCGCGGGGGGAGGAAGCTATGTCCCTCCCCCTTGCATGGGGGAGGGTTAGGGCGGGGTCGGATAACACGATAAGTCACTGTCACTGACCACTAGCGCGAACGGGTCGGGTGCGAGGAGGCGAAATGCGCGACGCCGAGAGGGAAGCCCTGCGCTCCGTAGCCGGAACGATCTTCGCCGTCGACCAGACGGCGACCCACGACGGGCCCGGCTTGCGGATGATGGTCTACCTCAAGGGATGTCCGCTCCGGTGCGTCTGGTGTCACAGTCCGGAATCCGTCTCCCCACGTCCAGAAGTCGTCTGGTACGAAGCGCGCTGCGTCCGATGCGGCGCGTGCGCCGAAGCCTGCCCGATTGACCTCCGCACACCGGAGCCCATCCTACCCGCCGACCGCGACCGCGAAGCCTGCCTCCGGTGCGGCAAGTGTCTCGACGCATGCGAACACGACGCCCTGGAGATGAAGGGCTACACGACGACGGCGGGCGATGTCGTGGACGAAGCGCGCGCGCTCAAGCCCTTTTTCCGCAGAACCGGAGGCGGCATCACCCTCACAGGCGGCGAACCGACCCTCCAGCCGGAGTTCGCTTACAGCGTCCTGGCGCTGTGCCGCGACGAGGGCGTCCACACGGCGATCGAGACGACGGGCGTGACAACCTGGGTGCGCCTCGAACGGTTAGCAACGGTGACGGACCTCTTCCTCTACGACCTCAAGCACGCTGACGGCGAGAAGCACATCAGCTTCACGGGCGTTCCGCTGACGCACGTCACGGAGAACCTGACGCGCCTCATCGACGGCGGCGCGGACGTCATCGTGCGCGTGCCGGTCATTCCCGGCTACAACGGCGGAGCCGAGGATATCCAGAACATCGGGCGGCTCGCACGGTCGCTCGGGGCGCAGCGGATCAGTCTACTCCCCTTCAACCCGTCGGCGAGCGGCAAGTACTCGTGGCTCCAGAAGCCCT
>VGLH01000265.1 GCA_016866785.1 Candidatus Poribacteria bacterium | reverse complement strand
GTTGCTGGGCTCAAGGCTCGCCAGTGCGGACTGGAGATCGGGGAAGCGTTCGAGCACCGCCGTCAACTGCGAGAGCTCCAACAACCTCGCGATGTCGCTGGTCCCACCGACGACCGCCATGCGTCCGCCTCGCGTGCGGGCATGGGACTGTGCATACACGAGCGCTCCGAGTGCCGAGCTATCCATACGTCGCACTTCGTTGATGACGACGATCAGGGACGGGGTCTCGCGCTCCGAGCCGTCGATGGCGTGCTCGAGCGCCGAGCGCAACTTGAGACCGTCTTCCCCGAGGACTTCGCCTCTCAAGGCGACCACCGCGATCCCATGATGGCGTCTAACTGCTAGCTGCATGCGTAACTTCCCTCCTGTCCTGCCGCGATGATGTGCTGGTCCGCGAGGTTGCTCGCAGGCGTTCCTGTATACCACATCACCTGCTGCGAGGATACACGATTTGGCGCTTTGGCATCGGCGGCAACGTGTGGCGGAGCCAGTTCGTCGTGTGAGGCGCGGTCGGCGCGCCGCGTCGCATCCGAGCCTCGAGCTCTGCGCCCAGCCGGATCAAGTCGTCCGGTGTGTCGACGTCGTCTCGGGTCTCCAACAAACCGACCATTGATGGGTCAGGTTCGATGGATAGCGCAGATAGACGGTCGAGCGTCCAACGAAGGATGCCATCGGTGCTCCACGGAGCGCCATACAGGATCGCTGGAAGGATCGGTAACGCGTCGGCGTGCGCTCCCAAGAGGCTGTATCCGCCGTCTGAGCTGGGAGCCAGGACGAGCTGTCGCCTCTCCAGCAAGTCGAACGCATCGCCGATGTCCGACGACGTCAACAGAGGGGCATCGGAACCGATGAGGACGGCGCGATCCTGGGAACCGGTGGGCAGGGCATCGCGGAAGGCGGCGAGCATTCGGTCTCCCATGTCGCCGTTTGCCTGTCGTTGGCTCTGGACGTCGGGAAAGAGCTCATGTAGGGTGACGGCGGGTCCGTCAGATGCGTGGCAGAGAACGCGACGGTCACAGAGAATAGCCCGTACCGTCTCGGCGAGGTCGCGGAGCATCGCCGTGTAGAACCCGACACGCTCGTCGGGGGTCAGGAGCCCGGCGAGCCGCGTCTTGCAGGTCGCGGGATCGGGTTCCCTGGCGAAAACGATGAGGGTGCGGGTCATCCGGTCGCCCGTTCGGAGAGGGGGACGCGCATGATTCTAGCGGTCGTCACGGACGAGATCAGTTCCGATCCGATCACTGCCGTCGAGCTCGGCATGGAGTGGGGCATCGCGCACTTCGAGCTGCGTTCGGTCGCTTCAGGTCGTCTGCCGGAGATCAGCAGCGCAGATCACGGTCGTCTGCGGAGCCTCGCCGCGCGGTCGGACGTGACGCTGACCGCGATGTCGCCAGGCTTCTTCAAGGCTCCACTGGACAGCCCGGAAACGGATCGCCAATTTCGCGACGGGCTCCCGAAGGCGCTCGACCTCGCGGCAGAACTGTCTATCTCGAAGATGATCTTCTTCGCCGCCCGCAAGGACGACATGCCCCGGTCGGAAGCCGTTCCACGCGTCGCCGACCTCCTCGCCCAGTGCGCCGATGCGTGTCAGGAAGCCGGCGTCCTGCTGCTCCTGGAGAACGAGCACATCTGCTGGGCGGACAACGGCATGAACGCCCTCGACATCTTGCAGCAGACGCAGCATCCGAACATCGCGCTCAACTGGGACCCGTGCAACTCGGTCTGGTCGGGCGGCACGCCGTTCCCCGACGAGTATGAGCGCATCAAGGCGCACGTGCGCCATCTGCACGTCAAGGATACCGCACGCGACGGACGGGGCGAATTCCACGGCATGCCCATCGGCGAGGGCGAAGTCCCCTGGAGCGAGCAGCTTCGAGCGCTGCGGCGCGACGGCTACGAAGGACCCTACACCGTCGAGACGCACTACACGCCAAAAGTGTCGGGTTCGCGGCGGTGCGCGGAGAACCTCCGCAGGATGCTGTTCGAGATCGCCTAGAGTGTGTTATGCACTTTGTGGAACCCGCGCGACAAACCGTTTGAGCCTCAGGATGGCGAACGCGAGGAAATGAAGACCTACCAACGTTTGCGCCAATCGCTCATAGTCGCGCGCCAGCCGTCGGAATCTCCCCATCCACGCGAACGTCCGCTCGACGACCCA
>VGLH01000264.1 GCA_016866785.1 Candidatus Poribacteria bacterium | reverse complement strand
TTCCTGCCGCGTCCGGCGCAGGCGCAGCTTCCGGGAGAGCAGGTCGTGTTCGAGAAGGTCGTCTGCTCGTCGTTGACGCTCGTCGATCCTCTTGGCAGACCGCGCGTCGGACTGCTGGCGGGCGACGATGGCGGAGTCGTTGCCGTCTTCGGGCGCGACGGCGTGACGCGCGTCGTCATCGGCGCCGATGAGCAGGGCGGGACGTTCATCGTGTCCGACCGGGAAGGCAAACCGCGTTCCGCCATCCGCGTCGCGGGCTCCGGCGGCAGCATGATGATCCTCGGACCCGACGGCGGGAAACGCACCGTCGTCGGCACGGGACCGATGGGCGGCGACGTGTCCGTCTACGCCAACGACGGGCAGCTCCGAGGTGCGATGCTCGTCCTCGAAAACGGCGCGGGGTTCTCCGCCCTCGGCAAGGACGGCAAGAAGCGCGCGATCCTCGCCGTCGATCCGACCGGAGCCGGCAGCATGCAGACCTACGGGAACGACGGCAAGCGCACGGGCGGCATCCCAGCGTATGAGTTCGACGTGCGTTAGGGGCTCCACATGCTCGAAGACCATCGGCTCGCGCGCGTCGAAGGGCGCGTCATCACAGAGACCTATCCCCGCTGGATCGGGCGCAACTCGTTCGGGAACCCGCAAGGCTTCGGCAACAACCGCATCCAGGTGCGCATCCTGACGACCGACCAGGGCGCGTGCGGCTGGGCGAGCTCGAATACGCCCGACGACCAGGTAACGCCCCTCATCGGCGAGCGCATTTCCGACCTCTTCTCGCCGCAGACTGGCGCGGCCGAACACGCCTACGCCATCGACCTCGCGCTCCACGACCTCGCCGGGCGCATCCTCGGCAAGCCGGTCTACGAGCTCCTCGGCGCGTCAGGACCCCGTGCCGTGCCGATCTACACGGGCGGCATCTACTTCGATGACATGGAACCGGAGGACGCGCCGCGCGGAGTTCACGGCGTCGTCGATTCCTGCCGAGACGACTATGAAGCCGGCTTCCGGGCGTTCAAGCTGAAGATCGGCAGAGGCAAGAAGTGGATGGAACCCGACGTGGGAACGGCGCAGGATATCGCCGTCGTCCGCGCCGTCCGCGAGGCGTTCCCCGATTGTCGCATCCTCGTCGATGCCAACGACGCCTACGACGGTTCCAGTTTCCTGACTTTCCTGCGCGGCGTCGCCGACTGCGACCTCTACTGGATCGAGGAACCCTTCCCCGAGAACCAAGACGACCTCAAGCGGCTCAAAGACGAGATGGCGCGGCTCGGATGCAGCGCGCTCATCGCCGAGGGCGAAGGGCGCACCGAACGCGCCGACCCGCCGACGCGCTACGGCGGCTACACCGAGCGGCATGTCAACAACCTGTTCCGTCTAGCGCGGCTGGGGCTCGTCGACGTGTTCCTGCTCGATCTGGGGATCATGGGCTTCACGCGCTGGCGGAACCTGGTGCCGGAACTCCGCGCGGAGGGCGTTCAGGCGTCGCCGCACACATGGTGCTGGCACATCCGGCCGTTCTACGTCGCTCAACTCGGAGCGGGATGCGGGGGCGTCGCCACCGTCGAGGGCATCCCCTTCGGCGAGACGCCGATGGACTACTCGCACTACCGCATCGCCGACGGGACGGTTCTCGTGCCGGACCTGCCGGGGTTTGCGATGCCGTTCCGCGACGAGCCGTGAGGAACGCGCTCCTGGCGATGGCGCTGACTGCCGCGACGCTGCTGCCGATTCCCGCCCGGGCGCTGGGCAAGACTGCCGAGAAGGGCATCTTCGCGGTTGGGCTGTTGGCGTTCGGAGGGGTCGTCCGGTGGCTGATTCGTCGCGACGAGGGCATCGCCGAACGCCGCACGCGCGATCTTCGCGCCGAGTGGGGCGAGCCCGACGCCGTCCGGGTGTTCGCCGTCGGGTTCGACAGGCTGCGCGTCGAGGAGTACCGCGCGGAGACGCGGCGGGCTCGCGCGACCTACCGCAACGGAAGGCTGGAACGCGTTGAGGTTCTACCGCCTGCGCCGTGAGCTGTGCCTGGCGTGTCTCGCCCTCTCGCTGCTCATCGTCGGGGAAGCGTGCGCCAAGAGCCTCGACGATTCGATCTTCGACGCCATCCACTCGGAGGATCGCGGCGACCTGGAGCGGACGCCCCTCCTGTGGATCAACGAGTTGGGGAACTCCGAGCACATCATCGGCGGCGTGCTGGTGGCCGTCCTGCTGGGCGAAC
>VGLH01000263.1 GCA_016866785.1 Candidatus Poribacteria bacterium | reverse complement strand
CAACGGCAATGGGTGACGCCTCAACGACGGTGCTCTGGAGAGCTGAGAGAACCTTCGCTGCTGGTCGCAATGGTCGCCTACCAGAGCGTCAGTCTCGATCTGACTCGTAGAACTTGGGAGAGCTTGCGGTGAGGTTGACCCAAGCGCAGACGGCGTTCTTCCGCCACAACGGCTTCGTCATCCTGCCGACGCGCCTGACGCCCGACGCCGTCCAGGAACTCAGGGACGCCATCTGGCGCGACATCGAGCGCGAGGTCGAGCCGGTCGTCCGCTCCGGCGGCAGGATCGTCCGGCTCTCGAACGTCTGGGGACGCGGCGGCGTTTTCGTCCAGTTAGTGACGCGCCCGGAGATCCTCGACCCGCTCGAATCCCTCTTGGGTCCCAACATCGAGTTCCTGCGGAACCGCCACAACCACGCGACGCTGCGAGTCGGGGGCGACGGCTCCGCCTACATGCACCGTGACGTGCTCCAGTGGACGCGGACGATCGTCACGGTGCTGATCTATCTGGAAGACACGAACCTGGAGAACGGCTGCACGCGCGTCGTGCCGGGAACCCACCTGCTGCCGGGCAGAGAGGTGCATAGCCTTCACAACGACTCCGGCATCGAGGCGTCGGGACTGATGGAGCAGGCGGTTCCGGTTCCCATGCCCGCCGGTGGGTTGCTCGCCATCGACAGCATGATCTACCACGGAGCCGGAGAGAACCGGACGTCCGGGACGCGCATGAGCCTGACGCTGGGATATCATAGCGCCGACGAGCTCGCCGGCTACGACAACCCGAAGCGCGTGCTGGTGCGAGGCGCGCGTCCCTATCACGGCAACGACACCTGATCGGCACGGGCGTTGGGAGGTTGCTGTGCAGCGGATGTTCCCGTCGTTCTGCGTCGCGTCGTATGACGAAGCGGTGCGGTTCTACATCGACTGGCTCGGATTCCAGATCGACTGGGAATACGGTTCGCCGACGAGTCCCGTGTACTCCCAGGTGTCGCGCGACGGTCTCGCCCTGCATCTGTCCGTACAGCCGGACGGATCATTCCAGAGCAACTGCGTCGCCCATGTGGACGACATCAGGGCGCTGCACCGCGAGTGGAAAGCCAAGCGTCCCGACTGGGACGGCGAAGTCTACGAGACGCCTTGGCGCGTTCTGCGGATTGATCTGCACGACCCGTTCGGGAACCACATCGCCGTCCAGCAGGCGCTGCCCTAGCGATGCCACCGCCGACGCGACGATCCAGGACGTGCATCAACCCCGCCCTCAGGTATCATAGTGCCGACGAGCTCGCCGGGTACGAGAACCCAATGCGCATGACGGCGCGCGGCGCTCGCCCCTACCACGGGAACGACACTTGACGCACGGCTACGTGCGTCCGGGGTAACGCGATGGGCACGTTGGAGCGACAGATCATTGAGATGTTTCGGCACCTGTCCGCCGACAGCCAAGCGACCGTGCTCGATGCGCTACGTGACGTTGCCTCTTCGGCGCCCGTGACTCTCGCGGCATGGCTACGAGAGACGCGGGATGTTCGATTCAGGGCGCATCCCGACCTGAGCGGACAAGTCCCTTCCGCCAGTCAGCTCGTCAACGAAGCCAGAGAGGACCGCGATGCCGACCTCCTACGTCGTGGTGGACTCGGGAGTCCTGCTGGCGACCGTTCAAACTGAGCGCCATACGACACATGCCCATGCTTAGATGGCTCGCCTGGATCGGGAACAGGTGCAGATCGTCGCTCCGACGCTCCTGTGGTATGAGATCGTCGCCGTAGCACGCAAGTGGACGCATCGGAAGCTGGCAACGTCTGACGAAGCTCAACGAGCGTTGGACACGCTTCTCCGTTGCCCAGTTGTCAGCGTCATGGATAACGGGCTCTTGCGCCGCGCCTACGAGATCGCCACGCTGCTGGAGCTACCGACAGCCTATGACGCGCAGTATCTTGCGGTGGCGGAGCGGTACGAGTGCGAGTTCTGGATGGCCGATGAGCGTCTACACAACGCCGTGTCGAGCAGGTTCCCAAGCGTCCAATGGCTCGGCAGTCAGGAGGTTGACGGCGACGACCCATCTAGCACCTAGCACGGCGCAGCCCCACCACGGCATCGAAGGCGGCAAGCAAGGAGGCACACATGCCCACCACCTACCAGAACTTCATCGGCGGGAAGTGGGTTCCCGCCCAGAGCGGCGAGACCTTCGAGAACATCAACCCGGCGGACACGTCCGAGAT
>VGLH01000262.1 GCA_016866785.1 Candidatus Poribacteria bacterium | reverse complement strand
CGATCCCAACGATCCACGTCGGATGCAGACATTTCGGTCACGGTCGCCTGCAAGCGCTGGTCAACTGCAAGGGCTTGGAGCCGGTCGCCTGCGTCGATATCGACGTCGAAGGTAGTCGCGTCGCGATCGGGACGTTGACGGGCGACGTGCCCGCCGATCTCGCGGATCGCGTCTACACGTCGATCACGGAAGCCCGGCAGCGCCACGAGGCATCCGTCTGCCTCATCTTCGCCTCGACGACCGCACACGAGGCGCTTGTCGTGGAGAGCCTCGGACTCGGCATGCACACGCTTTGCGTCAAGCCGATCGCGTGCAGCCAGGACGAGTTCCGCTCGATGATCGCGGCACACCGCAAGCGCCCCGATCTGATGCTCGTCCAGGGACAGAACAAGCGGTGGAACCCCGCCGCCGCCAAGATGCGCGAATGGCTCCGCGAAGAGAACGGCATCGGCGAGATGATCGGCGGCGAGTGCCGCTTCTGGATCCGACAGAACCTGTGGACGGGCAAAGACACTCGCCAGCCCGACGCGTTTGTCGAGGGTCTCTACTTCCACGCCGGGGCGAGCCACCAGTTGGATCAGCTCGTCGCGGCGAAGGGGCTCCCGGCATACGTCACGGCTCGCGTCCACAAGCGCGAGGACGTCGAACTGGGTCAGACGGGCGTGTGGGGAACCGCTGGCGGTAACGCGCTGATGGAATACGCCAACGGCGCGTGCGTCTCCTACGCCGGCACGAGAGCCGGACACGCCAACCCGTTCGGGTGGAGTGGCCACTGGACGTTCCAGGGCGAGCGCGGTGACATCCGCCGCGACGCCGGGCACCTTCAGTTGTTCCGCAAGGACGAGTGCGTCGAGGACGTTCAGCTCCAGGACCTGCACGCCGGGCTCATAGAAGACGACCGCATTCAGTTCGACGCGCTGGCGGACGCCATCACGACCGGCAAGGACCGCGACTGGATGGGGCATTCGCTCGACACGTGGGTCCTCATGGAGGCACTCAACGCGTCGGCGCGAACGCTGGAACGCGTGGACGTCGGCGCGCTGCGGGCGTCGCTCTTCGCGTAGCGGTCACATCAGAGCGCGGGCCCGCAACAACAAGCGCGCCCATCCCTCGATGGAGAGATGGGCGCATGGATGAAGCGTCGAGTCCGTTCAGCGGACCCAACATGAGGGAGCGACCCCCTCACCACTGGTTGAGGACGGGTCGTAGGGGCGGGTCTGAGACCCGCCCCTACGTGGTTGACCGTTGGCGCGGGCTACTTGTGAATCACCATCCTCCGCGTCTCGCGGAAGCTCCCCGCGCGGAGCTCGTAGAAGTACACCCCGCTCGCGACCCGCTCCCCGAGCTCGTTCCGACCATCCCAGTACGCCGCCTCGTCACGCGACGTGTAGTACCCCGGCTCGCGGTAGCCCAGGTCGAGCTTGCGGACGAGTGAGCCGGCCACGTCGTAGACGTTCACCGTGACGGCGGAACCCTCCTTCAGCTCGAAGGGAATCCACGTCTCCGGGTTGAAGGGATTGGGGTAGTTCGCCATCAGGCGGCTTCGGGACGGCGGCGTGAAGGTCAGACGCGCCGTGAAGGTGTGCTTCCCTGCGTTGAGACGCATGGAACCCTCGCGGCTGAGGTCATGCCGCTCATCGCCGGACTCGACGATGATCCGGTAGCCCTGCGGAAGCGTCTGAGCCGTCCAGCGGAGCGTTCCCGCTTCCGCCAGGTTCGCCGAGAGCTCCCACGTCGCCTCGCGCTGGCTCGACGGCAGGACGCTCCGAGTCATCCGCTCGACCGGATCGTCCGTCTTGGCGAAGAACTCGGAGTAGCTCCGAACCGGGGGAGCCGGAGGCAGACCCACGTCGTAGGCGTCGAAGCCCACCTGCGCCTTCGAGCCGCTGCCCAGCTCGACCGTCTTGAGCGCCCCGCTGTCGAGCGAGATGGTCAGCGGCGCGACCCAATCCGGCGACGGAGCCGCGCGCTGGACGATCGCCGGAGCCGTCGGCGTTTGGCTGATCGTCACCGTCCGAGCCGTCGCCAGTTCGTTGTAGACCCAGTAGCCCTGGAACTGCGACAGACTCGTCGCGATGACGTAGTTGACGCCGTCATACGCGAAGACCGTCTTGGCGGTCGGGTTGTAGGCTGACGCGGGCGCGCCCCCGAACGGAGCGCCGACGAGGTTCCAGCGAGGTTGCAGCGTCACCGACACCGACTGCGCCGCCGGATCGCCCACG
>VGLH01000261.1 GCA_016866785.1 Candidatus Poribacteria bacterium | reverse complement strand
GACGGCGGCGCAGAACGCCAGGGCGATGGGAAGCAGCGCGCGAACGGAGCGTTTCATGTCCCGCTCTCCTTCCGTGTGGCAACACTAGCGTAGGAGGAGCAGCGGCGCAATCCGAGGTGTCCGCGGAAGCGAGAATACAGGACTCTGGGCTCCCAATGCCTGTCCCCGCGAAGGCGGGGATCGCGGGAGCGACGGAAAAGAGGCGGAGATAACCGGAAGAATCCGCGGAGGCGCTAACCAAGAGCGTTCGGCGGCGGTGCGCTCTTACGATGGGGGCGATGTGTCTTTGTCGAGCCAGCCGTGTTCGCGAAGCCTGCGCCACGCGGACTCGATATGGTCGGGGCGGAATCGGTCGCTCTTGCGCTGGCTCCACGCGCGCACGCCATCGATGGCTGTGTCGAGATGGTCTTTGGCGTTAGGCATTTCGAAGCTGGCGATCCAGTGAAGGGTCGCGAGCAGTTCCAAGCCATAGGGTGTCTCGAAGCCATCCAGGAGGGCAGTCACATGCTCGATGCGCTTGCTGACTTCGGGCGTTGCTTGGAGGGCTGTTGCCGCTTCACGGACAGCTTCGGTGTCGAGGAGCAGGTTTGTCGGCTCTCCGGTCCGATCACCGTATCCGCGTGTGAAGTGCCCTTCCATCCTCTGGAGGACGTGCTCCAGCTTCTGCGCGTAGGGTCCGTATTGGGCTTTGTCGAAGTCGAGCTTCAGGGGTTCGCCGGCCGCCTGCAGCAGGTAGGCGAGCTTCTGGACTTCGACCTTCGTCAGCGAATAAGTGACCTGGTCGTAGGCAGCAAAGAGCGCGAGGAGGGCAGCCCGGGATGGGGTCATCGCGGGGCGCTTCGTGCGGACCGGCATGGCCTGCGGGCCGGGCGGTCCGTCAGGCTCGAACAGAACAACACGAGTATCCGGTACTTGGTTGAGAGCGCTTTGGATACGCGGTCTGACGTCATCCCAGTTCAGTCCTCCGCTACCGCATCCTAGCGGAGGCACGGCGATGGACTCGATGGCTTCGTCCCGAATGACGCGAACCAGATCAGCCAAGCCCTCATCGATGTATTCCAAGCGGGATGGCTGCCGCCAGTGCTGTTTCGTCGGGAAGTTGATGATATGGAACGGCGGCGTGAGCGTGTTTCGGCGGTAGACGAACATTCTGCCGGTGACGACCTCGTTCGCGTCGCACGCCTTCTTGTAGGCGGCGTAGTTGTCCGGGAACGCCTGGCGGAATTGCAGGGCGACGCCCTTGCCCATCACACCGACGGTGTTCACGGTGTTGACGAGAGCGTCGGCGTCGGCGTCGACGATGCTGCCCGTCGCGAGCTCGATCATTGCCTTCGCCTAGAAGTACCAGTCTCTACGAACCGATACCGTAGGCTGGTGGGAAGCATTCGACAGAATCTCTTGAACACGATCTGCGACTTTCTCTCGTATGACGCCGATCTCGGTAACAAGACTCCACGGCAGGGACTTGTGCACGAGGAACTCCGCTTCACGGCGTCGCTTCCGATCCGGGTCGTCCGTCGTGTTCGCCCAGTCATGGGACGCTATCACCTCCCAGTCCACGCGATTGAGATGGAGGGCGTTGTCGTAGAAGGAACTGAGACTGTGGCTGACAGGATGACCATCCGTGAACAGGAACGGCACTCGCGCTCCTCGTACGGCGGCTATTGTCGTGACCAGGTATATGACTCCTGCTTGTCCTCCCGGAACGGAGATACGGCGCTGTGCATTGGGATCGTGGATGACGTAGAGCATCGGTGACCGTGGGGCGAAGTAGAACGGCACGTAGTCGCCTAGCGTTCCGCCGGGCGACATCGGGACGTCCTGTGCCCTCCGTCTCGCCTTGAGGTCTTGGTAACCGATCTCCGTTGGCATATCGTCTCTCGCACGCATCAGATTGTCACACAGGATGCCACCGCATCTCAGAATGGATTCCAGATTCTTGCCGTGCGTCATGTGATAGATCGGCGTCACGCGACGTGCCCCAGCGGCGACTCGATGGCTGACGACCGATCACCGCAAGCCACCAGATTGTACGGTGATTCGAGCACCAATAGGTACAGAATACCACGTTTGTCTCCTGATGGTTGTCTGGAGGTATACAATCGTATCCATCCCGCGTTAGGAAGGCGAGGATGGCAGACGGAGGGACGCGATGACATTGCCCGGTATCCCGCCGAGGGCGGAGCGGATCGACTACGCGCAGGTGGAGCGTTTCGCCAAGCTGGGGCTG
>VGLH01000260.1 GCA_016866785.1 Candidatus Poribacteria bacterium | reverse complement strand
GCGGCGTCGGACCAGCCGTCTCCATCGTTGTCCAGGTCGGCGTTGTCACCGATGCCATCGCCGTCCGCGTCGCGCCACTCTTTCGGGTCATTCGGGAATGCATCCCAGGGAACCGCCTCGGCGCGCTTGACCCCGTCTCCGTCGAAATCGCGCTCCTCGTGGTCCGGCGCTCCGTTCTCGTTGTGATCGTCTCCGACGCCGTCGCCATCGTCGTCGGCATCCAAAACGTCTCCGATCAGGTCGCCGTCAGCATCCGCCCATTCGGATGGGTCGAGCGGAAACGCGTCGGAGGCGTCGGGCACGCCGTCGTTGTCGTCGTCCGGGTCGATGTCATTCGCCAGTCCGTCGCCGTCCACGTCGGGCGCGCTGTCGGGTGTGACGAGGAGCGCGAGGTCAACCACGAAGTCCGGCGCGGTGAGGGTTCGCCCGCCCTCCCGAACCGCTTCACGACCGAAGATCGCCGCCGTCTCCGGTGAATACCAGTAGGCGACCGCGTCCGCTGGTACGTCCAGCGTCACGCGCAAGCCCTTCACGGATGAGTCATGGTCGGCGAAGTGGTGCAGGTAGACGCCTGCCCGCGTCGGCGACGCTAGACCGTATGCGCGCACGGAATCGGGCTCCGAGACCGTCACGCCAACCGGGGCGATGTCACCGTCCAGTGCATAGGAGAACGACTGAAGGGCTCGAACGTATTCCCGCTCATGCGGGCCCAACCACTGGTTCATGAAGTGCCCGTCGCGCGCGTAGCTCGTGTTCCAGAACACGAACGCGATCTCGTTGAAGAACGCGCTCCAGAGCCGCAGCCTCATTCGGCGCGCCGAGCCGAAATCCCAGACACCTCCCACGCCGATGGGTCGGGACTTCGGATCGACGTAGTTCCCCTGCTCGCCGACGATGACGGGCTTGCCTCGCTTCTTCCACTCCGTCGCGCGTGCCGCCGTGATCTCGTCGGAGCGGCGCTCGTCCTCGTTCTGGTACCAGTGAGGAGCGTTCACCTCGATGCCCGCGATCTCGGGGCGTTCCCAGCTCGTCGTGATCGGATGATGGTACGGGTCGATGGACGCGAGAAACGGGATGAGACGGTCGTACCACGCGTTGTCCGCCTTCTGTTCGTTCAGGAACTCCCAGAAGTCCACGTAGGCTCCCCACCGGTTCACCGAGTACTGGATGAATCGTTCGACCTTCTCCATCCCCTCGGCATTCTGCGGTTCCTCGGCGAATACGCCCTGGTAACCGAAGATACCGTAGAACACGCGCTGCCCGTACTTGCGGACGTGGCGCAGAAGCTCGTCCGTCATGACGCCTTCCTGCACCGAGTAGTGATCCAGATCGCGGTACAGGGAATAGGAGCAGTTCGCCTGCGAGAAGCGGAACAGGTTGAACCCGCTCTGAGCGTAACGGCGGAAGTAGACATCCATGTTCTGAGGGTTCTCGGACGGTCCGCGCACGTAAAGGGGGCCCGGTGGAAGCTCGACAAGATCGGTTCGGTCGGTGCGGAAGGGCCCTTCGAGCGATGCGCCGTCGAGGATGGTTCCCGTGCCGTCTCCGTCGCCGATGCATTCCTGCAAGCCCACGGGGAAAAAGGGCGAGCCGTCATCGAACACCCAACGGAAGGGGTTCGTCCGGCTCCGACGAACGAAACCGGGGTTCGGCATGCGCCCTACGATGCACCGGAACGATCCCTCGGAGCGCGACTTTTCGCCGTGGACGCTTCGGAACAGCGCCGTGTACGTCCATTCGCCGGTTTCCCACGGAGCGAACCGCGCCTTCCACACATCCTGCTTGGTGAACCGGTAATCGACGTGTCGTCGTCCGTTCGCATCCTTCGTCACCAGTATCTCCGGCGGCTCCGACGAGCCGTAATGGAACCCGCCGACCGTCACGGTCGTTCCGCTTGGCGACGTGAACGAGGCATCGATCGACACATCGAAGAAGGGGTTGTCGTACCTTCGGTCATGGTGGAACGTCAGCTCAAACACCTCGTACCGCGGCACGACCTTCGTGTTCGCCTCCACCGAGACATCCACGCCGGTCGGATCCGCCGCGCTGCCGCCGGTGAGAGCCGCGATGCCGAGCAGGACGACACACCGCAGTGTCCAAGCGAGTACGCGGTAACGCATGTCGTTGCCCTCCATCCGGTCGTCGAGCCTGTCGTTGCTTCGCCCATAGAGTGATGCCGAAACCGATCAAGCGCAACGCACCATCTACGCGTGCGATCGAGGCGCATCGCCTGTATCATGGGGAGCTGGGTCGCACGAG
>VGLH01000259.1 GCA_016866785.1 Candidatus Poribacteria bacterium | reverse complement strand
ACGACGATGAGCTGCTGGCGAAGATGGGCGCTCTGGGCAAGGAGGTCGGCTTGAGCTGGGCTGGCGACTGGAAGCGGTTCCGCGAGTCGGTCCACTTCGAGCTGCCGGACTGGCGGGAGCGCGTGAAGGATCTGCCATGAACCCTCTGCGGCGGTGGAAGCGGTTCCGACGCGCGTTCGGGGAGGAGCCCGACGCGGGCTTGCGCGAGATCGGCTCGACGGGGACGGAGGTCTTCGGGGGCCAGCTTCTGGACGAGTACCAGTCGGAGCTCCGGGGATCCTGGAAGTACGACGTGTACGCTCGGATGCGGGCGGACGCGCAGGTCGCGGCGGTGTTGAACGTCATGGAGCTGCCGGTGCGGGCGGCGGACGTGCGCGTGGTTCCGTCGGACGAGAGCCCGGCGGCGGCGGAGATCGCGGCGTTCGTCGAGGACGCGCTGTTCGGGATGGACGAGACGTTCGACGACTTCATCCGCCAAGCGATGCTGATGCTGTCCTACGGCGTCATGCTCTTCGAGAAGGTCTACCGGCATCGGGAGGACGGTCGGATCGTCTGGCGGAAGTTCGCGCCGCGCCTGCCCAAGACGGTCGCGCGGTGGATCGTGGACGGCTCCGGCGACTTCGCGGGGGTCGAGCAGCGGGTCTACGGCGATCTGGCGCGTTCGGTGACGATCCCGGCGTCGAAGCTCCTGCGGTTCACCCACCGCCAGGAGGGGAGCAACTTCGAGGGTCGGTCGCTGCTGCGGGATGTCTACAAACACTGGTGGCACAAGGACACGCTCTACAAGCTCTCGGCGCTGGCGGCGGAGCGCACGGGCGTCGGCATTCCGACCCTGCGGATTCCTCGGACCGCGTCGGAGCGGGACCGGGAGCAGGCGATCTCCATCGTCAAGTCGTTCCGGGCGAACGAGGAGGCGGGGATCGTCCTGCCGTCGGAGTTCGAGTTCACGCTGACGACGTCGCGGGGCTTCGCCTATCTGCCGCTGATCGAGCATCACAACGGGATGATCGCGAAGGCGGCGCTGGCGCAGTTCCTGAACCTGGGACAGACGAGCGTGGGGAGCTTCGCGCTGAGCCAGTCGCAGACGGATCTGTTCCTGATGACGCTCAACGGGCTCCTGCAGCACGTGTGCGACACGCTGAGCCGGGACGCGGTGCGGGAGCTGGTCGCGTGGAACTTCGGGGTCGGGGCTCCGATGCCGGAGGTGCGGGGCAAGCTGCGCGGGACGGACAGCCGGAACCTGGCGGAGACGCTCGATCTGCTGGCGCGAGGCGGGTTCCTGACGCCGGGCGATGACATCGAATCGGTCGTGCGGGAGAGCCTCGACCTGCCGCCGAAGCGGATGGCGTGACCGCAGCCGGAATCGTCTATAGGCACGGTCTGCCGTAGGGGCGACGCGGTGCGCCGCCCGCCCAGATTCACGGCGAGGCGACCCGTCAAGACGCCTCTACCTGTCTCGCTGCTGGGCGTGCACCTGGTAGGGGCGAGTCTCAGACCCGCCCCTACGGCGACGCGACTATCGGTTTGTGAGGAGAACGACAAGTATGAAGCGACACGTGTTTGCCATTCTGAATCTGAGCGAGTCGATGCCGTCTGGTGGGGAGCCCGTCGTATCGAGCGTGCAGCTCCTTCGGGCGGGAACCTTCCAACACGGATGGTACGGGCGCATCCAGATCAACGCGGACCTCTACGACGCGCTGATCCGGAATTTCGACGAGCGAGCGCGGGGGATCGACGTCGCGCTCGACGTGGAGCATCAGCCGGAGCACGGAGCCGCCGGTTGGTTCCGACGGCTCTGGACCGACCCCGACGGCGAGGAACTCTGGGGCGAAGTCGAGTGGACGTCGAAGGGCAGGGAGCTCGTGGAGGAGGGCATCTTCAAGTACCTGTCCATCGAGTACGACCTCGCCTACGTGGACGAATCGGGCGTGCTGCGCGGTCCGACGATGCTGGGCGCGGCGCTCACGAACCGGCCGTTCCTCAAGCAGATGCGCGAGGCGACGATCAACCTGAGCGAGCCGGACGCATTCGCCGAGGGGGAAGAGACGGAAATCGCCCTGACAGATCGGGAGAGCGCGTTCCTGTCGGAGACGGTTCGGCTGCGGGAGGAGAATGCGCGGCTTCGGGCGGCGCTGGCGCGTCAGCGGGCGGAGTCGCGACTGGCGGAGGCAAAGCGCGAAGGGCGCGTCACGCCGGCGATGGAGGGCTGGCTTCGGGAGCTCGCCGAGTTGGACGACGAACGGTTCGAGCGCGTCGTGCGGACGCTGCCGGTCCAAGTGGTGTTTGACGAGATGGGTTCGGCGGGCGAGGGGGAGGTGTC
>VGLH01000258.1 GCA_016866785.1 Candidatus Poribacteria bacterium | reverse complement strand
ACCTTTAGCTGGAACCGATCGAGCTGGGCTTCAGGCAGCGGATAGGTTCCCTCCATCTCCAGGGGGTTCTGAGTGGCGAGCACGAGAAACGGAGCGGGCAGAGCCCGTGTCGTGTCCCCTTCCGTGACGTTTCGCTCCTGCATCGCTTGCAGCAGCGCCGACTGGGTCCTCGGCGTGGCGCGATTCACCTCGTCCGCTAAGAGGATATTGGTGAAGACGGGCCCGGGCTGGAACTCGAAGCGCCTTCCGCCGGAGTCGTCGTCTACCAGGATCCGCGTTCCCGTGATATCGGACGGCATCAAGTCCGGCGTGAACTGGACGCGCTTCGTGTCGACTCCCAGCGCCGATGCCAGACAGCGAACCAACAGCGTCTTTCCGGTTCCTGGCACTCCCTCGATGAGCACGTGTCCCTCGGCGAAGAGAGCGACGACAACGTGCTCCACGGCATCTGTCTGACCGACGACCACGGCTTCGATTGCCCGTCGGAGTTCGGCGACGCCTTCTCTGAATGCCCGAGCCTCGGCGGCTACGTCGAGCGTCATCGCGTCATGTCTTCCTGTGTGATGCGCGCCAAGGCGGCGTAATAGGCTCGAACGCGCTCCTCATAGGCGCGGGGGATCGACTCCGCCGAAAGCGCCGCGTCCGCCTGCCTCTGCGCCGACAGAACGACGTCGACGAAGGGCAACATCGCAGGAGCCGGGCTGTCTGCCTCGCCCCCACGCCGGGCGTAGACGCGCTGCTGCTTCGCGGTATCGAGCAACTGACTGTCCAGCTCCAGCGTGTCTTGCCGCGACAGGCCGGATGAAAATCCCTCGAGTTGAGCGCCCCGCGCGTTGCCAGGGCCCGACTCCTGACCTGGGACCTCGTCGGTTCGCGCCACCGAACCTGCACTCGCCGGATCGATCACCGCAGCCACCGCCGCCTTCGCCCGGCGGATCGCCGCGAGCGCTTCGGACGCTCGGCTTGAGGAATCGGCTTCGAGCGCTCGCAGCGCGTGAGCGATCCGGCGCAGCGTGTCCGGGGACACGGCGGCGGTCTCGACTTCATTCAACGCGCCCATGAGTTCCGGCGGAGGAGCCAGTGTTCCGAGCCGCGCGCGGAGCGAGAGCAGCTCCTGAGCCAAATCTGGCGGCACGTTGGACGCCGCCTGTTCGAGCCCGTCGGAGAGCGGCTGAGCCGAGCTCAGCGAACGCAGTTCGGCGCGAGCGGCATCCAGCACAGCAGCCGACGGGCTCGCGAGTTGTCGCTCGATGTCCGACAGCGCCGCGAACGCTTCCGGTGCGGATCGAACCCGTGCGAGGCGTTCGCTCAGGTCGCGCACGGTGGCGTCGCTCGACATCTGGTCGAGGGCGTCGGTTGCGTCGCGCACTGCCTCGGTCAGCGCGTGTGTTTCGGTCGATTCCCGCCGAGGCAGCAACGCCGGCGTCCATGCCGCGCCAAGCGCTAGCGTGAGAAGAACGAGACGCCACGGAGACAGGAACTCACGCCGCGCGGCGAGCGACACCGCCGGCAGGTGGTCGAGCGCATCGCGGCGCTGCGCAGCGGCAAACGGAGACGGGTCTCGTCGATCCTCCAACTCGTACGCCGTTTGGATGCGGGCGTGGAGTCCGCAACGCTCGTCGATCTCGCCAGCCATCGCCATGGGCCCGGGCGCGCGCAGACGTCCGACGACGGTTCCGGCGACGAGCGTCAACGCCATGCCTACCAACGGCAGGAAGCCAGTCGGGTTCCCTACGAGCCGCCCAACGAGGAGTAGACCGAGCACGACGAGAGAGCCGATGAGCCCGCCTGCCCACAGCCCGGCGAGAGCCGCTTGCAGCCTCCGCCGATGCAAGTGTGGTCTCAGCGCGGCAGCGATCTCTCCATCACCGAGCGCCCGACTTGATGTCATTGAGCCGATCCGGATAGTTCGACGTGATCGCGTCGACGTCTGCGTTCACGAGGCGTGCCATATCGGCTGGCGAATCGACCGTCCATGTCCACACGCTGCCGCCGAGCCGGTGGATGTGCGCGATGGCGGCTTCGGTGGCGAGCTCCCACTGCAAGTCGAGGCAACTCGTCCCGACGTCAAAGGCTTGCTGAACCAACGAGGTCGCCGTCGGTTGGGGTCCTTCGCGCGAGGAGCCGATCAGCAGCGAGGTCGCGATGCGCGGCTCGGCGAACCGAATCTCCCGCAGCGCCTCCGGGATGAATGAGATGACCACGGTCTGATCAAGCCTGTTCGCCTTCCGGACGATCTCCGCCACCGGAAGCGCGGCATCGCGAACCTTCAGCTCGACCACTGCCAGCGTGTTCGCCGGCAGGACATCGAACGCTTCGTCAAGCGTCGGGACACGCTCGCCGACGA
>VGLH01000257.1 GCA_016866785.1 Candidatus Poribacteria bacterium | reverse complement strand
GGCTGGTCGCTGCGGGCGTCGGAGGCGTCGCGCTGGCGGCGGGCCTGGGGGGCCTTGCCGGCATCTTGGGCGCAACCGGAGCCCTGTTCAAGCTCGCCAGTCTGGTCGAGAAGCCTGACCAGCCCCTCCCCCTTGATACGGCGATCCTCGCTGCCCTCGCGAGCACGTACGTCTCCGAGCTCGACAAGGCGGTGAAGCGAGCCGAAGACGGCGGGAAGAACATCGCCGAGAGCGTGAAGCGCGCTATCAAGAACGAATCGCTCCGCGACGAAGCCCAGGAACGCCTCAAGAACGGCTTCACCTGGCTCTCCGTGATCCGCTCGGACCGCGTCGCGCGCTCTGAGGAGTGGGCGCTCGTCAAATCATTGTCCGAGCTGGGCTCCGATTGGGCGAGACAGATCGAGCTCCCAGAACCAGACGCATTCTACCACAGCCTGAAGAACACGCTGGCGGCGTCGCTCGATCAGGTGCTCGCGGAACGGGCGGCAGACGTAAAGCTCGCGCAGGAGCAGACGCAGCGCGACGCTCTGGAACTCCTGCGCGAAGCCCAGGAAAAACTCGACGAGACGCGGCTGTTCGGCGAGATCGAGCAGGAGAAGCTCTATGTGGAGCGCCGGTACCGCGCTCAGACGTTCATGTCACCGGACGACGACTACAGCGACTGGGATAAGATCGAGGCGACGAGCGGCGTCGAGGCTCATCTCGGTACGCTGCTGAACGGGAATGGAGCCCGGATCGTCGTGATCGAGGGCGACATGGGCGCCGGCAAGACGTGCCTGATGCGCCGGCTCGCTGCCGATCTCGCCCGGACCAAGGGCTCCAGAACGCCGCTCTACGTCCACTGGCGGCCCATCCACGACGCAGCGACTTCGGAGGCGCTGCTCAACCGGATCGCGGGCGAGGTGAGCGAGACGTACAGCATCGACGCGCTGGACTTGCCATCACGGACACAGATCATCCTGCTCGTCGACGGCTTCGACGAGATGACATCCCATGACCGGCGCACGGTCGAGTCCTGTTTCAACCGTCTCGTCGCGCTCAAGAGCGAGCGCCGCTTCTCCGTCGTCGTCTCGATGCGCTCCTCGCTGCTCGACTCGTCCCTCAAGGCGCTCATTCGCGACGGAAAGGCGACTGCCATCCATCTGGAGCCAATGACGCCCGACGAGACCGATCGGTGGGTCGAGAACTACGCCAACGCAACCGGCAGGGCAGGACTCACCGGCAGCGACCTCCGCCAGCGCGCCGGCGAACAACAAGAGGGCGGCGACATTACGGGCAACCCGTTGCTCCTCTACCTGATGATGCGCTACCCGATGTCCGACAGTGGGACGCCTGCTGCCGGCGGCTTCGACCGCCAGAAGGCGGAGCTCTTCCGCTTCTTCGTGGACCAAACGGTGAGCAGCAAGGCGGAACGCAGCGGCGAACGAGGCGTCGTCCTGACTGAATACCAACAGGATTACCGTTACCTCCTTCAGGAGCTCGCGGCGCTGGCGACGCTTCCGGGCTTGGGAGGCGCCTGTTCCGTGCGCGACATCGAGCACTTCAGTCCTGGGTTCCGGGCGTGTCTGGAGCAGATCAAAATCACGGATTCTGACCTGCGCTCACCCTTCGTCCTCTATTTCTTCGAGCCTCGCAGCGCGGCAACGTTCCAGTTCCATCCGGAGGGCTTTCGGGAGTACCTCTTCGCGGAATGGTGCGTCCGACAGCGCTTCGACGTTTTCCTCGGAGCGCGATCCCGGCCCCACCATCCGATCGCCCGCAAGCCCGACGATGCGCCCAGGTTGCTGGCAAAGTTCCCAGTCTCGGCGCAGGAGGGCGCATTCCTGAACGCGCTCTATGAGGAGCTCGGCGCCCTGGCGAAGGACACCGCGCCGGAACTCGCGAAGCGCATGCAGGCTTTCGCGCACGACGACCGCCGCGACTGGCAAACGCAGATCCGCGAGCTCTACGAAGTCGTGTTGGACGAAGCGAACGCTGTGCCCAAGCCGAACATCCCCGATATGGAAATCGGCAAGGGACCCGAGCTGGAGCTCGGCGGCTTGGAACCGCTCTGGCGTCAGCGGAACGCCTGGATGCAGCTCTGGATGGCAACGTTCGGGCTCTACCGAGGCATGGAGAAGGACCCGGCTTCGGATCACGTGCTCACCGCGTCTTGGGCGCTTCGGCTCTATGCGGACGTGTGCCGAACGACGACAACGGCTGCGTTCCGCAGGCGTCTCGACTATGGCTACGACGCGGGAGGCATCCATCTCCACGGTCTGGGGCTCCGGGGCGCGCACCTCGAAGGCGCGCACCTCGAACTCGCGAACCTCGAATTCGCGAACCTCTTCGGCGCGCACCTCGTCCGC
>VGLH01000256.1 GCA_016866785.1 Candidatus Poribacteria bacterium | reverse complement strand
CTCGTATGCGGAACCCGAAGTCCGATTGACAACCGCCGTAGCAGGCTTGTTCGCCATCGTCGCCGCGTACCTGCTGGTCTCGAACGCCCTGAGACGTCGTCTGAGCCGATGGGACTGGCTCCTCCCAGTCGTCGGTATCTCGGTCGCGGCGGCGTTTCTCGCGCCAGATGGCATGGTGGGCGGCGGGTTCATCAGCCACCGGCTTATCCTGTTTCCGTACCTGATCGCGATTCTTTGGTTCGGAGCGCACACGTTCGACCGAATCGCTCGGATCGCCGTTCAGGGAACTGCCGCGGTGCTGTCAATCGCCATGCTCATGAACCACATGCCCAAGTACGCCGAACTGAACGGCTACCTCACCGAGTACCTCGACGTGGCATCGGTCGTGTCTGAAGGATCGACGTTCCTGCCGCTCGTCTTCTCCTACCAGGGCATCCGCGAGGACGGTACACTCGTGTCGTCTCGAGTCGGTCCGTTCATCCATGCGACTGGGCGGATCGCGGCGGATCGCAACGCCATCGAGTTGGAGAACTACGAAGCGAACACGGACTACTTCCCGACTCGATGGCGAGCCGAGAGAAGCGCGTACGCGCACATCTCGTCGACGCCGAACGGCGTGTCCGCACAGCCGCCCTGCGTGGACTTCCTGAGCTACCCGGAACGCACGGGCGGCAGCGTGGACTACGTGATCGTGTGGAACGCCACGGATGCCATGCGGGCAACGGAGTGTTACCAGAAGATCAAGGCGCAACTCGACACGGCGTATGAGCAGGTCGCGGTCTCGTCGCCGCGAGGGTGGGGGAAGGTCTACAGGAGGAGACAGTAGCAGACCGAACGCGACGCTACCTTGCCAGCCGGCTCTCGCGGATTACCCGGCGCAAGTGCGCGAGGTTGACGCTGCCGAGACTCGCCCAGAAGTCGCCGCTCTCCGAGAACAGGAACGCCCGCGCGTCCTCGCGGTTGGCATCCGACGACCGAGACTCGGGTCGCGCGTCGCGCCAGGCGAGCTCGATCACGGCGCGGGCGAGGTCGCGGTACCGGTCGCACCGCTCCTCGCGCGTCAGAGCGTCCGTTTCAGGGGTCAGGGCTGAAGAGCTTGGGTGAGTGTTCTGTTGCGTTTCCATCGCCTGACTCCTGCGGCGACTCGCGTTCCCGCTGTCGATCTCAGCGCGGCATGCGGTCGTTACCTGGAACGACACCACCAGCCCCAGTGCTTACGGGGCGGTCGCCACTCCTGAGTACCGAGATGAAACGATCCGTTGTGCACGGAGGTTCCACAAGAGACAGGCACGCAGATGTCATTGGCGTCGAGCGTGCGCTGTGGCGATGCCAACCGGCGTGGACACACAATCGCGAGGGGATGGCATGAAGTCGTTGGGATGGATGCTTCTCGGAGCCGCCCTTGGGGTGGTCGCCATGTTCGCCGTGTACGAGACGCGCGTCCAACGCGCCGGCGATGCGGTGGTCGAACACCGTATCGTCCAAGTTGACGATAACGCCAGCCCGGTCGCTGAGAGCAACCTTCAGGACGAACGGATCGCCGAATCGGCTCAGCCATCTCCATCGGCGTCTACCGGCACGGTCGCCCGCGTGCTGCGCGTCATCGACGGCGACACGCTCTCGGTCGAGCTGGACGGCAAGCCGACGACCGTGCGCTTGATCGGCGTCGACACGCCCGAGACCGTTCACCCCAACCGACCGGTCGAGGCATACGGCAAGGAGGCATCCACGTTCACGCGGAACCTACTGCTGGGCGAGAACGTCGTGCTGCGGTTCGGCAGCGAGCCGGCTGATCGGTTCGGGCGGCAGTTGGCGTACGTCTACCGCGCGTCCGACAGGCTCTTCGTCAACGAGGAGATCATCCGGCAGGGATACGGACACGCCTACACGCGGTTCCCGTTCGAGCACATGGCCGCGTTCCGCGAGGCGGAACGGCAAGCCCGCGAAGCCGGGCGCGGGCTGTGGGGAGAGCAGGGATCCCAGCCCCGCGAGTCGAACACGGCAGCGTCGGCTGGGCCCGACACGGTGGTCTACGTCTCGCCCAGCGGAACCAAGTACCATCGGCGCTCGTGCCGGCTTCTCGGCGGTTCGGGCAGGGCAGTCTCACTCGCCGAAGGGCGGAAGGATCGCAGCCCGTGCGCCGTCTGTGACCCGCCGTCGTAGTCCGTTTGGCTTGACTCCGCGCGGTGAGGAAGATAACGTAGCTTGTGCCGGCGACCACAACCGGCGACGCGAGCCGACGTAGCTCAGGGGTAGAGCAGTTGATTCGTAATCAGCGGGTCGGTGGTTCGAATCCACTCGTCGGCTCCACCCATACACGCCCGGAGCGCTCGATCGGCGGGAATAGCTCAGTGGTAGAGCGTCAGCTTCCCAAGCTGAGG
>VGLH01000255.1 GCA_016866785.1 Candidatus Poribacteria bacterium | reverse complement strand
GCGGCGAGGACGTCCGCGCGCAGGTCGCAGAGCGCCAGACGTTCGACGTCCGGATGGATCTTGTAGTGGTGAATCCACGACGCGCCGAACATGCCCAATCCGACGATGCCGACTCCGATGCCCATGATTCATCTCCCTGCGTGGAGTGGCGAGTGCTCTATGCGGTGACGATCCGCGCTCCGTCGTCCACCTGGCAGACGTAACAGTCCGGCGTCAAGCCCGTCCGCGCGGGGTACGTCTCCGCAATCTCCAGCCGAAGCGGCTCCACGGCGGATTCCCGCAGCAGCGCGACCGTGCACCCTCCGAATCCCGCTCCCGTCATCCGCGCGCCGTAGACCCCCGGAACGTCCATTGCGAGCTCGACGAGCGCATCCAGTTCCGGGCAGCTCACCTCGTAGCCGTCGCGCAAGCCCTCGTGCGACGCGAGCATCAGCCGCCCGACCTCGTCCAGATTGCCGCTCCGGAACGCGGCGACGGCGGCTTCGACGCGCGCGGTCTCCTCGATGACGTAGCCGCATCGCTGAGCGGTGAGCTCCGGCAGTTCGTCGCGGTGGAGGGCGAACACGTCGGCGGGGATGTCGCGCAGGGCTTGGGCGCCCGGCACGAAAGCGCGCATCAGCTCGACGCCTCGCTCGCATTCGGCGCGGCGGGCGTTGTACTCGGACGTGACGAGCGAACGCTTCACGTTCGTGTTCGTGATGACCAACCGAGCGTCTGCCAGCGGCAGCGGGACGTGCTCGTAGCGAAGGTCGCGGCAGTCGAGAAAGAGCGCGTGATCCCGCTTTCCCAACCGCGAGATGAACTGATCCATGATCCCGCAGTTGACGCCGACGAACCGGTTCTCCGCCTTCTGGCACAGGAGCGCCAGGCGCGTCGGTTCGATGTCCAACTCGGACACCCGCGCGAACGCCATCGCCGCGCCGACCTCCATCGCGGCGGATGAGCTGAGCCCGGCTCCGACCGGCACATCGCCGCCCACGACGGCATCGAAGCCGCGCAGCGGGAAGCCCTCCTCGCTCAGGACCCACGCGACGCCGCGCACGTAGTCCGCCCAGGACTGGTCGGCGTCGTGGTCGATGGCGTCCAGCGAGAACCGCGACACGCCGCCGAACTCCCGCGAGACGATCTCGACGTTCCGGTCATCCCGCGCACGGACGGCGTAGACGATGCTCCGGTCGATGGCGACGGGCAGGACGAACCCGGCGTTGTAGTCGGTATGCTCGCCGATGAGGTTGACGCGCCCGGGCGCAACGCTGTGGAAGTCGGGGTTCGCGCCGAAGCAGTCTCGAAACAGCGGGGTCAGTGCCACCGGTTCCATGGGTGCCTTTCCCAGGACTTCTGGTTGAGTCGCGAAGGCGGCGATGTTGCCAGCGAGGCCATCCCAAAGAATGTCAGCGCTGAGTGTCCATGGGCAGTACGATCAGTGGTCTGCGACCACTTTCTCAATCACGCTGTCCCTCAGCGTAACTGAAGCGCCAATGTCCCAGACATAGCCGCGTATACGTACGATGTTGTGTTCTTTCACGCTTCCGAGGCTGCGATCTCGACCTCGCCATGCGAGTCGCACGTTCACGCCACTAACCGTGTTGCCAGAGTTGTCGTGGATATCATTGCCGTTGCCATCTACCTGAGCGCCGTGCAGATCGTACGCGTAACCTTGTCCTGGCTCTGGCTCTATCCGGACATCCCAAACGACAGTAGCACCCCGCACTCCAGCGACGTATTTCCGGCGCTCATCTACGTCCATTCCACGGAACTTGATGACCAAGCACTTCGCAAGCTCATACTCACCGTTGGAGCACAGGAGATTGCGTCGCTGCCATTTCATCACGAAGAAACGTGCCCAGTCACGTTTCTTCCAGATTGCCAGGACCATTGGAATGAATGTGCCAATCGCCTTTATGATTGGCTCACCAGGTAGCTGTGGAAAACCCGAGCTCATCTCAGAACCCCGAGGTGATGAGATTCTTCGCCTGCGGCCCAGAATGACAACGTCCGACAGCGCCGATGGCGAAAGCCCTGTTTCTGCCAGGGCACCGATCAGAGCGCGCCGTCGCCCTTGAGGAACTCGTAGTCGACGACGCGCCACTTCGCGCCGGGCTTGGCGACGCGGATCGTGATGTCCCGGTGGGACGCTTCGCCGCCCTTGGGTCGGACCTCGATCCGGTAGGTGTAGCGCGTGGAGCCGTCAGCGTCCTTGTCGGCGCTGAGGAGCTCGCGCTTGAGGGCGGGTCGGCGCGGATCGCTGGCGAAATCACCGCCCATGGACCGAACGGCGGCGAGGTCGGATATCTCGCGTTCCAGTTTGGCGGCGGCGTCGCCGTCGGCGAGTTCCAGGGCGCTTTGCTGATCCGCCTTGAAGACGTAGAGCTCCAGGAAGGTGATCGCCACCTTGTCGGGCGTTTCGAAGCGCTGGCATGCGAGGGCGAAGGCGA
>VGLH01000254.1 GCA_016866785.1 Candidatus Poribacteria bacterium | reverse complement strand
CGTGGAAGGCTGCCTTGAGCTCGTCGTAGGTCTGCGGGAGACCTGTCGCGGGTCGATCCTGCGTCTCGCGAACGGGATGCTTGCCGTCGAACATCGCATAGATGAGGCACATCGGGATGTTGACGTAGGGCCACGCGACCCAGGGGTTCGTCCTGCCCATGATGGACGTCTCGGTGCATGTGCTGGGCAGGTGATCGACGGCGTGTTCGACGGGGACGCCGTATCGGATGAGCCCCTTGACGATGACGTCGCTGTTGAAGAACGCTGGCTGCCCCTTGCCGTTGCGGAGGAGCCGTACGGCGCGACGGACGAACGCGGGGTCCATGTCGCTGTGCCAGGAGATGTCCGCGCCGGGGAAGTAGCACCGAACGCGGTCGGTCGCCTCGATGAGGGCGAAGGAGAGGGCGTTGGTTCCGTCGGTTCCGTCGGGCTTCCTGCCGCCGAGCATCATGATGACGGCGCTCATGCTAGGCCCGTCGAACTCGTTGCACTTGATCAGAAACTGGTCGATCAGGACCTGCGCGTGTTCTTCGTCGAGGACGCCGCTCGCGAGATCGCGCGCGTAGTACGGGAAGAGGTACTGGTCGAGCCGACCGGGCCCGAAGCAGTGGTGGGAGCCGCCGGCTTCGATGGCGACGCCGAGGAAGAGGAACCACGTCAGTTGGATGGCTTCGCGGAACGTCCGGGCGGGGCCATCGGCGACCTGGTCGCAGACAGCGGCAGATTCGAGGAGCTCTGCCCGCCAGAGCAGGTCGTCGGTCTCGTCGGCGGCTTCGCGCGCCAGAGCCGCGTACCGCCGGATGAGGCTTTGCAGCGCCTCGAGCGAGATGCGCGCTGATTCGTAGAACGCCTGCTTCTCCGGCGTGTCGCGGTGAATGGGGTCGAGCGCTTCGCGCCGCTCGCGGATCGCCTCGGCGATGGCTCCGAGTCCGACGCGGAGGACCGTCTCGTTGTCGACCGCCATGTGTCCCTCGGACGCGCCGACCCAGTAGTTCTGCTTGCGGAGGTACTCGTTCGCCTCTTGGATCGCCTTCTGGGTCGTCTCGCTGGCGTGGGTGCTGGGATGCCATCCGAGGAGCAGCTCGCCGCGCCGGATGCGGATGGGCATGTTGGCGAAGATGTGTTCGGTGGCTTTGGCGACCCGGATACCACGGAAGGGCTCGCCCTCGGTCAGGCGGAACGACTGCGCGGCGAGAACGCTGCGCTCGTGGTAGCCGCGTGCTTCTTGGAGCACGGTCTCCTTGAGCTCGGCGGTGGCTTTGACGAGATCGAGCTCTTGAGCCGTCCGGATCGCGTCGATCGGCATCGGGACCCTCCTCATTCTCACGGATGCGGGCAGGGCGGGCAGCGGAAACCCAATAAGACATGAATAGCCGAGACCCCGATGAAACTGAAGGGGATCGTGCGGAATTGGCGGATTCTCCCTGTTCAGGCGCCGGATTGTTGGCTAATGCTTGACGCGAGGTCCCGCCTCAGACGAGTGGAGTGTGCACATAGCGAGGAGAGTTGCCGGATGGCTAGTCCCTCCCCCGACGCCCAGCCCCTGGCTGCGCCAACCTACGCCGAACGACTGGCTTCCCTGGTGGCGACGAAGCAGCGGCACACGACCGAAAAGCTGCGCGTCTACAAGGCACTGGACACGGACGACCACGGCTCCATCCTCATGCCGGAGCTCTGCACCTACACGCCTGTGCCGAACCATCCGTCCGGCGCGTGCTTCGGGCACAAGAACATCGGCGAGAACTTCGGCGCGATGTTGGAGGCGCTTCCCGCCTACGTCGATCCGATGAGCTCGCTCCTCGGCGCGTGGTACGTCGACCGTCCCAACTACCGCGTGGGACCCGGCTGGCCCCCCGACCCAGAGTTCGACTACTCGCATCTCCACGCCGACCAGAAGCTGTACAGCATCATCTCCGGCATCGGAGGCGGACAGCATTTCTGCCCCGACCTGACCATCGGATTCAAGCTCGGATGGGGCGGCATCCTCGAACAGATCCGGTCCTACGCCGCCGACCCGCCCGCCGACGCCGATCCGGGGTTCTACGAGGGACACGAAGCGACCGTGCTGGGCATGCAGCGGTGGCTCCGCAAGCACGTCGAGAAGGCGCGCGCGATGGCGGACGAGGAGCCGAACCCGCACCTCGCCGCGAACCTGCGCCAGATGGCGGACATGAACGAACGGCTCATCGACGACCCGCCGCGCACGTTCCAAGAAGCGTGCCAGTGGATCGCGTGGGTGTCGATCATCACGCGGATGTTCAACGGCGCGGGCGGCATCGGGCAGCTCGACGAGCTCCTGCAGCCCTTCTACGAGAGCGACACGGCACGGGGCATCCTCGATGACGAGGAAGCTATCCTCCACCTCATCTCGATGTTCATCATCGACACGCAGTATTACCAGATCGGCGGACCCGACGCGTCCGGCAAAGACCGCACGAGCTGTGTGTCGTTCCTGATCCTCG
>VGLH01000253.1 GCA_016866785.1 Candidatus Poribacteria bacterium | reverse complement strand
AGCGCGGGACGAGCTGGTTCTGGAGCTCTCGGCGGCGGTTCCGCTCTCCGTCCACGCCGAGGACGCGTCGAGCGGCCTCATCGTGACTTCGCCAGCGCTCCGGTAGGTTCCAGCGCGAGCGAACGTGAAGCCGACCCGCGCCGTCGGACGTTCCACTAGACGGTGGCGCGGCTTGACGATTCCGCCGCGCGTTCGTATGTTCCGGTAGAGCGTGTCGCCGAGAACACAATGCTGACGAACGAAGAACGCGGTCTCGACATCTACGCGACGACGAATGCGCCGACGATTCCGTCGTCCGTGACGCCCGATACGCCGCTTGAGGCGCTGAACCTCAACTGGCGCGAAGCGGACCTGCCAGAGCGACTGCGCACGCGCCACGTCCACCGGCTGCATCCCTATCTCGGCAAGTTCATCCCCCAGCTCGTCGAAGTGTTCCTGCGGAAGTACTTCCGTCCGGGGCAGACGGTCGGAGACCCATTCGCCGGATCGGGAACGACGCTCGTACAGGCGAACGAGCTCGGGATCGGCGCGTTCGGCTGCGACCTCTCCGCGTTCAACGTGCTGCTCGCGCGAGTCAAGACGGCGCGCTATCGCATCGAGACCGTCGAGAAGGAGACCTACGACGCGCTGGAGAAGACCCGGCGTGCGGCTGCGAGCCATGACCCTCAGCTTCCGCTCTTCGGCGAGCCGTCGGAACTGCGGCTGCCAGTAGTCACGCAGGACTACCTGACGCAGTGGTTCGCTCCCCAGGCGTTGAACCAGCTCCTGACCTACCGCGAAGCGATCGAGCGGGGGGACTACGAGTACCCGGACGTGCTGCGCGTCATCCTGTCGCGCTCAGCGCGTTCCGCTCGATTGACGACGCACTTCGACCTCGACTTCCCGAAGCAGCCGCAGACGGGACCCTACTGGTGCTACAAGCACAGCCGAGAATGCCAGCCGACGACCGACGCGCTCAAGTTCCTTCGGCGCTACAGCGCGGATACGGCGAAGCGCCTCAAGGAATTCGCATCCGTGCGCACGGATGCGGATGTCGCCGTCGTCCACGGCAACAGTTCGGTCATCGAGTACCCCCGCATGGACGGCATCATCACCAGCCCGCCGTACGTTGGGTTGATCGACTACCACGGACAACATGCGTACTCCTATCACCTGCTCGGCATCGACGATCACAGTGAGCAGGAGATCGGTCCCGCTTCATCGGGAAGCGGACAGCGGGCAAAGCAACAGTATCAGGCGGATATCGCGCGCGTGCTCCGACGCGCTCTGAGCGCAATGTCGTCTGGGGGCGTGCTCATCGTCGTCGCCAACGACCGTTGGGACCTCTACGGAGACATCGCGGCAGACGTGGGCGTCGAAACGGAAGCCGTCGTCAAGCGGCACGTCAACCGCCGGACAGGCAGAAGGTCGGGCGCATACTTCGAGTCCGTATTCATCTGGCGCAAACCGTAACAGGCAACACCATGCCGTCGATCAGCCCTAACACCCGCCCGAAGATACGCGGCTGTCTGGACGCACTCATCGAGAGCACGATCGACGAGTTCCGCCATCGTCGGCTGGCAGGGCGTTCCCAGACCGAGCCCGATTCCGGCTCCAAGAAAGGCGAGCTCAAGCCCTTCCACGAAGCGCTGCTGCCCGTTGAGTTGGACCTAATCAATCGGTTCGAACGAAGCATCAGCACGAAGCTGGGAACCACGATCGAGGAATGCGCGCGCCTGATCGCCCTGGACCATCACCGCGAAGCCCACACACGCTACAAGATAAGCGGCATGGTCAGTCGCGCCGGACTCGTGGAGCTCGAACGGCAGCGCTCCGTCTTCGAGCAGGCGGCAGAGCAGAAGGGACACAAGCCATCGCTCGGAGCGATGGTGTCCGCCGTCCTCGACGCGAGCCGCGATGACGACCTCGTGAGCCGCGTCGTCACGGCAGACCTCCACATCGTGGCGCGAGACGGTCGGGAGTTCTTCTTCGAGATCAAGAGCCCGAAGGCGAACAAAGACCAGTGCATGACGATCATCGAGCGCGTGCTGCGGATCCATCTGTTCCGTGGCAAGGCTCGACCCGAAGTCAACGGCTACTTCGCGATGGCATACAACCCGTTCGGCGCGAACCGGGACGACTACCAGTGGAGCTTCGTGCGCAACTACTATCCCATGGACGATGGGCTGCTGATCGGCGATGAGTTCTGGAAGCTCATCGGCGGTCCCACGTGCTACGCGGAGTTGCTCGACATCTATCGGGAAGTCGGAGCCGCGATGAGCAAGCGCGTGCTCGACGCCCTCTTCTATGGATTCTGACGGCGGAGAGCGTCACGGCGTCCCGCCGATGACCGCGTGCCAGGGAAAGGCGGAACTATGACCCAACCCATCCGCATCGCGCAATACGGCGTCTCCCACGCTCACGCGTCGGGACACGCCGCCGTCCTTCAGGCGAACCCCGACGTCGATTTCGTCGGCGTCTATGAGCCGTCCGCCGCCAACC
>VGLH01000252.1 GCA_016866785.1 Candidatus Poribacteria bacterium | reverse complement strand
CGGCTACAAGGTGACTGGCTTGCCGCGAGACACCTGGGAGGTCGCCGAGCGGCAGAAGCGCAGCCAGCTCAAGTACCTGGGTCGTCCGAACGACTGGTACACCGAGCGATTGGTGCTGCGACGATCCGACGAGGGCGTGCGGATCACCGTCGCCGTGGAGGACTTGGAAGACTTCCGAATCATCAGCGCCGCGAACTACAAGAGCGTGATCATCGAGGCGCTCGAGTTCTGGAACGAACTGGGAGCCAATCTGCCCACCGAGCCTGATCTCAGCGAAGACGTGCAGAACCGCAGCGGCACGAGCGGCGTCATCTTCGGATTCAAGGACTGGTGGTACGTCGGCATGTACATCAAAGGACGTCGGGCGTACCGCATCCAGTTGACCCCGGACATCGAGGACGACGACGACTGGATGCCATTGCGCGCTACGCCGGAGCACCTCGAAGCCCTGAGAGCCCTGATGCTGAGCCTGCAGTTCATCTAGCAGGAGCGCTAGCGGTTCAACACGCGCAGCGACCGATCTGCGAGCGGCAGACGAACCGTCGCCCCTCCGCGGCGGTGCGAGTGGTGGAAGCCGTGAGCGATCTCAAGCGCTGTCCGACCGTCGGACCCGCTCGATTTGGGCGTGCCGCCGTTCTGCAGGCAGTGAACCAGGTCGGTCACCGCGCGTACGGTGGTACTGGTCGGCGGTGGGAGCTCCAGATCGACGCTGCGAGGGCTGTTCCACCTTCCGTGGGGCGTGACCAGCTCGAGCCTGCTGCTGTTGCCCATGCAGCGCAACACGCCGCGACTACCGATGAAGTCGAAGTCCCAGCCCAAAGCCTTGCCGCCAGTGGCTCCGATCAGCGCGCGGACACCATTGGCAAACCCCACGACACCGTTGCCTCCGACATCGTGCTTGCCGTAGTCGGTCGAATCGTAGTCTGGCGTCGGATGAAGCCTGCCCGTCACCGTCGTCGGAGCGGAGCCGACCATCTGACAGATGAGGTCGAATCCGTGGGTTCCCGTGTGCACGAGGGAGCCGCCCCAGTACGCGGCAACGACACTCAGCGACCCGATCTCTCCCGCCCGGATGATCCCCTCGACGCGGTCGTAGTAAGCGGCGTATCGACGCGAATGACCGATGAGCAGCACCGTGCCGGACTTGGCGCAGGCGTCCAGCATCGCATCGCATTCGGCGAGACTGGCAGCCATCGCCTTCTCGCAGTAGATGCCACGGACTCCTACCGCCGTCGCCGCGATGACGCACTCAGCGTGCAGCGGCGCGTGCGTCGTCACGCTGACGATGTCGAGGCGCTCCTTTGACAGCATCTCGCGGTAATCGGTGTAGAGCGCCGTTACGCCGTACCGGGAACCGAAGGTTTCGAGCCGCTCGCGTCCTCGACTGGCGGCGGCGACTAGCTGGACGCCGCCGACCTCGGCATAGGCAGCCGCGTGGCAATACGGCGTACGAATGAGCGGGTGGTCTTTCACCTCGTCGTCGATGAATCCTGCGGCTCTCCCGGTTCCGATGACTCCTGCACGCAGCTCCGACATGCCGTTCCTCCGTTCCATCGCGCGTCTGCACGGTTCGCGGCATTGTCTGACCGCTTCGCTTCACTCGCAAGCCCTCGCTAGACGACCTCCGCCGCGAGCCGCTATCATTGCCCGACACGAATCGAGGGTCGAGATGAGGCAAGCGGACAAGCAGACCGAAGGCGAAAAGACGATCGTCGTGAACCGCAAGGCGCGGCACGACTACCACCTGTCCGATCGGGTCGAGGCGGGGATCGCGCTCGTCGGGACCGAGGTGAAGTCCCTGCGCCAGGGCAAAGTCACCGTCACGGACAGCTACGTGCAGATCCAAGCCGGAGAGGCGTTTATCCACGACCTGCACATCAACCCGTACGACCATGGCACGCACGGGAACCACGATCCTCTGCGCAAGCGCCGGCTGCTCCTGCACCGCCAAGAGATCCGCCGTCTCGAGCGGCAGGTGAACCAGAAGGGCTTCACGTTGATCCCGACGCGCCTCTACCTGAAGAACGGTTATGTGAAGGTCGAGGTGGCTCTGGCGAGAGGCAAGGCGCAGTACGACAAGCGTCAAGCCATCGAGGAGCGCGACGCCAAGCGCGCGCTGGCAGCGGTTCGACGGCGATCAGACGACATGTGACGGTGAGACTGGAGGCTCATGGGAACCTCGGACACCGTATCTGACTGGTCCACCTCGGATCGACGGTTGGGGGCAGGCTGGCATGCCATACGATGAGAACCTGGCGGAGCGGATCCGTCGAGTCGTCGCGGGTCGCCACGGCGTGACCGAGAAGCGGATGTTCGGCGGACTAGCGTTCCTACTTGACGGCAAGATGTTCTGCGGGATCGCAAATAGTGATCTCATGGTGCGCGTGGGCCCGGAGCGCTACGAGGCCGCGCTGTCTTTGCCGCACGTCCGCCCCATGGACTTCACAGGGAGACCGATGACCGGTTACGTCTACGTCGGACCTGAAGGGTCCGG
>VGLH01000251.1 GCA_016866785.1 Candidatus Poribacteria bacterium | reverse complement strand
GCCCTTCTCGTCTCCAAGCGAGAGGGGCGTTTCTGTTGCCCCTCGTCGGAGGCATTGAGGGTCGGTCGCGCATCACGCATCCCACGAAGGAGACGCAGCGATGAAGCTGAAAGGCGCCAAGATCCTGGTCGAGGCACTGAAGCACGACGGAGTCGAAGTGATCTTCGGCTACTCCGGAGGGGCTTCGCTTCACATCTTCGACGCGCTGTACCAGTACAACCAGGCTCATCCCGACGACGGTATCCGTCTCGTCATGACGCGTCATGAAGCCGGTGCTGCCCACGCCGCCGACGCGTACGGCAGGATGACGGGCAAGCCGGGCGTCGCGCTGGTCACGTCGGGTCCCGGAGCGACGAATACGGTGACGCCCATCGCCACCGCGTACATGGACTCCGCGCCGCTGGTCGTCATCTCAGGGCAAGTGCCGACGGCGATGATCGGCAACGACGCGTTCCAGGAGACGGACTTCATCGGCGTCACGCGACCGATCGTCAAGCACAGCTACCTGATCACGCGGGCAGAGGACATCGCGCGCGTCGTCCATGAGGCGTTCCACATCGCCGCGAGCGGGAGGCCCGGGCCCGTCGTCATCGACATTCCCAAGGACGTCCAGGTCAACGAAGTGCCGTTCAAGCTGGCGAGCGACCTCGACATCCCCGGCTACAAGCCGACGCTGGCCGGTCATCCGAGGCAGATCCGACGCGCCGCCGAGATGATCATGTCGGCAGAGCGTCCGGTGATCTACGCCGGAGGCGGTATCGCGCTCGGAGACGCATCGGAAGAGCTCCGAGAATTCGCATGGAAGACGCAGATCCCGATCACCGTGACGCTGATGGGGCTGGGCGTGTTCCCGGAGACCGACCCGCTGTCGCTGAAGATGCCGGGAATGCACGGATCCCGCGCGGCGAACTACGCGATCCAGGAATCGGACCTCCTCATCGCGCTCGGGGTGCGTTTCGACGACCGTGTCACGGGGAACCTGGCGAAGTTCGCGCCACACGCGAAGATCATTCATGTGGACGTCGATCCGGCAGCGATCAGCAAGAACGTCAAGGTGGACGTGCCGATCGTGGGCGACGCGAAGCGCGTCATCCCGGGACTGACGAAGCTCGTGGATCGCACCGAGATCGACGCTTGGCGTCATCAGTGCAATCTTTGGAAGGAGAAGTACCCCTTCCGCTTCACGCAGAAGGACGGCGTCATCATGCCCCAGGCGGTCATCGAGACCGTATGGGAGCTCACCAAGGGGGAAGCGGTCCTCACGAGCGACGTCGGTCAGCACCAGATGTGGGCGGCGCAGCACTACCAACACATGCGTCCGCGCCGGTGGCTGAACTCCGGCGGTTTGGGTACGATGGGATTCGGGATGCCGGCGGCTCTGGGCGCTCAAGTCGCCGCCCCAGAGGACCTGGTCGTGTGCATCTCCGGTGACGGCAGCATCATCATGAACATTCAGGAGCTGATCACCCTGAAGACGGAGAGGCTGCCTGTCAAGGTCGTCATCCTGAACAACTACTGGCTGGGCATGGTGCGCCAGTGGCAGGAGCTCATGTACGACCAGCGATACGCCGCGTCCGACCTCAGCGACAACCCGGACTTCGCGGCGGTTGCCGAGGCGTTCGGCGTGAAGGGGATGACAGTCACTGATCCGGCGCTGCTGCGCTCGCAACTCGAAGAGGCGTTCGCCCACGACGGACCTGTCGTGCTTGACGTTCGCGTCGATCCGACCGAGAACGTGTACCCGATGGTTCCGCCCGGGGCGGCGCTCGACGAGATGGTGGGGGGTATCGCATGAACGGTGATCGACACATCATCACAGTGCTCGTGCAGAACCAGTTCGGCGTATTGGCGCGAGTCGCAGGACTCTTCAGTGGCAAGGGCTTCAACATCGACAGCCTGTGCGTCGCGGAGACGCCGGACCCGCAGTTCTCGCGGATGACTCTCGTCACCCACGGCGATGAGCGCGTCATCGACCAGACCGTGAAGCAGCTCAATAAGCTGGTCGATGTGATCCGCGTGAATGACCTGACCGAGGAACCCCACGTCGAGCGAGAGCTCGTGCTGATCAAGGTTGCCGCCGAAGGACTGGTCCGCAGCGAGATCCTACAGGTCGCCGAGATATTCCGAGCCCGCATCGTCGATATCGCGCCGAAGTCGCTGACGATAGAGACGACGGGCGATGAGGGGAAGATCACGGCGCTGATCAACATGCTGCGCCCCTACGGGCTCATAGAGGTCGCTCGTACGGGCAAGATCGCGCTGGGACGCGGGATGCGGGGCGCTTCCGAGGCTGGCGGCGCAAGACTTGGCGGCGACGAAGGGCTCAAAGAAGGCGTCTGACCGGTGGTGCGGACGCACTGGTGGTCGAGATCGGGTTTCAGGAGATGAACCGAATGAAGTGGGACTTCAGGTCGAGCGTCTTTGACACCGAAGTGATTCGCTTGGCGGACACGGAAGAGAGAATCGTGCGCGGCGGGCGTGACCGCTTCCCCTTGCTGGCGAAGGC
>VGLH01000250.1 GCA_016866785.1 Candidatus Poribacteria bacterium | reverse complement strand
GCAGTTCCGGCTCGTCGGCGTCTCCGAAGCGGCGGACGACTTCCTCATAGGACGCGAGCTCCTCTTCGCTCCTGCCCAGCAGACCCAACGCCACGCCCCGGTTGAACAGCGCCCTCGCCACTTGTACGCGCAGTTCCGGCTCCTCGGCGTCTCCGAAGCGGGGGACGACTTCGTCGTAGGACGCGAGTTCCTCTTCGCTCCTGCCCAGCCGCCCCAGCGCCACGCCCCTGCTGAACAGCGCCTTCGCCACTTGTACGCGCAGTTCCGGCTCCTCGGCGTCTCCGAAGCGGCGGACGACTTCGTCGTAGGACGCGAGTTCCTCTTCGCTCCTGCCCAGCCGCCTCAGCGCCACGCCCCGGTTGACCAGCGCCCTCGCCACACATTCCCGCAGTTCCGGCTCGTCGGCGTCTCCGAAGCGGCGGACGACTTCCTCATAGGACGCGAGCTCCTCTTCGCTCCTGCCCAGCAGACCCAACGCCACGCCCCGGTTGAACAGCGCCTGCGCCAAAGGACCGTCCAGTTCTGGGTAGTCAGTACCCCCTCCGCCTGCGTGCAGCGAGTCATATAGCGCGAGCATCGCGTCGGTCGCGGCGACGACGCTGTCGGGATGATCGGATACCGATGAGCCTCCAACACATTGGCGCAGGTGGCGGATGAGGTCGGCTCGTTGGAGCCGCGTGAACTCGTCCGGGTTGGCGTGCTTGACAGCGTCCACGGCTTCGACGTACTGCACGCGACGAATCGCGTCTCGCACCGACTCCAGCTTCGTGGCAATAAGGCTCTCTGCCTCCTTCGCCGTTCGCACCCGGTCGATCACCTCGCGGACGCTATGGATGTCGTACGCGCTCGGCGCGCTCAACGACTTCTCAAGCTGATCCGCGAAGAACCCAAGCGGATCCTTCATCAGAGTAGGCGTGTCCAGCTTGAGTTCGGCTATCAGCTTCTCGAACACCCGACGCGCCGGCAGCCTGCCTGCCTCGTCATCCAGCGCGGCCGCCCTCAGCGTTCTGCCGGAATCGTCCACGTCAGCGATCGGCCGCGGTTCCGGCGCGACGATGCGGACGTCGCCATGGTCGCGCAACCACTCCGGAAGTTCCCCCACTTGCTTCCGCTCGTAGCAGAACCAGTAGAGGCCGTGGGACAGAGGGTTCTCGACCCCCAGGCGACGTTGTAGAGCAGACATGAACACGTCGCGTTCCCACCCGCTGTATCCCACGACGATGATGCCCATATGCCGGAGGGCTGTATTCAACACAGTCGCCATCGTCATTGGCGAATCTGGGTCAAGCTTTGACGCAGCCTCGACCTCGCCCTTGAGGTTCTTGAGATCGTAGTACCAGTAGCTACCGTGGAGGTGCACGATCTGCAGGTCCGCGCTTGCCTCATCGATGCGTGCCGTCGTGTGTGGGTGATCGCAGATTATCGGACGCCCGCCGAAGAGCGAGACGGCGCGCGACAGATGGTCGTCGAAGTTCGTAGTGACGACGAGCTTGGCGACATTCCCTTTCATCAGCAGATGCGCCAGGCGCAGGTTTGCATCGGAGATGGACTTGCCTTCGATGATTCCGCGGAAGTACTCCTGCCGCAGCGTCGCATCGCCGTAGGCGCGGTTCAGCCAGAACGAGTACTCGTCCAACACGTCGGCAAACTCAGGCGGCTTGGACCGGCGAGGCAACTTGGCTTTTCGCTTGCAGTGCCGAATGATCTCCGGCGCCAGAGGAATCGTCGGCGCAGATACGCCGGCGCCGATCATGAAGAAGAACGGCTGCCGTTTCCGTGGGCGTTTGCAGGCGGCACGGATGTTCCGTATTGCCTCGTCCAATGTGATGATCTCGCTCATCGGTTCCTCTCCGCCGAGCCATCATCCAACAAACTGGCTCATCCGGCAACCACGCCGCCGAACCGCTCCCGCGCCATCGCGGCGATGGTTCCCCCGATGCTGATCGACGATGTCGCCGCCGGTGACGGCGCGTTCAGGACGTGGATCATCCTCTCCGCTTCGACGATGCGGAAGTCGTCCACCAATCGCCCGTCCGGCGAGACCGCCTGCGCCCGCACGCCCGACCCGCCCGGCTGGATGTCCGATCTCTCAAGCTCCGGCAGGAGCCGCTGCAGCGCCCGCACGAACGCCGCCTTGCTCAGCGACCGGTAGAACTCGCCGATGCCCGACCTGCCGTAGCGCCCGACCATCCGCCAGAAGCCGCCGTAGGACGCCGCGCTCCACACGTCCCGCAGGGAGAAGCTCGTCCGGCGGTATCCCTCGCGCCGGAGCGCCAAGACGGCGTTGGGACCCGCCTCGACCCCGCCGTGGATCATCCGCGTGAAGTGCACGCCCAGGAACGGGAACCGGGGGTCCGGCACAGGGTAGATGAGGCTCTTGACGAGATGATGCCGCTCCGGCACGAGCTCGTAGTACTCGCCGCGAAACGGAATAATCCGCACGCCGGGATCGACGCCGCACATCCGCGCGATCCGGTCGCACTGGAGCCCGCCGCAGTTGATGAGGTTCC
>VGLH01000249.1 GCA_016866785.1 Candidatus Poribacteria bacterium | reverse complement strand
ATGGCGATGCTGGGCACCGGCACGCTGAACCTCGACATGAAGGCTCCATGGGGCATCGGCGGACTCGATCCCCGCGAGCACGCGTCGAGCGCTGTCGGGCAGCGGTGCATGGAACTCGCTGCCGACGCCATCGGTCGGCGCGCGCAGGAGTTGCTCTCCTCGCTCCCGGAAGAACACCGCGCGTTCGGCAAGCCCGCCATCGCCGTGGGGTACTGGTGGATGGTCTGATCGTCCAACAACCTGCTTCGCTCGGCGGCGTCGCTGCATTCGGTTCGGTTCCCACGTCAGAACCTGAGCCCAAGGACTCGCCAGATGCGTACTTTCTATTGCGCAGGCTATTGCGCAGGACTGACACAAGCGCACCTGCGCTCGGTCGCGCGGTGGATCGCACGATCGGTTCTGCTGATCTGCGCGATGGAGGCTTACGCTGTGGCGAGTCCCATGCCGACGATGCCGAAGGTCCGCGTCTCTAGCGCTCGATTCGTGACGGACGCCGGGAAGCCCTACGTGCCGTTCGGGGTCAACTACTATCGACCTGGCACGGGTTGGGCTCCACAGGTGTGGCGACAGTTCGACGAAGATGCGACTCGACGCGATTTCGCACGTATCCGCGAGTTGGGCGGCAATTGCGTCCGCGTGTTCCTGACCTTCGGTTCCTTCTATTCCCAGCCGGAAGCGCTCGACGAGGATGGCGTTGCGAAGCTGGACCGGTTCCTCGACCTCGCTGACGAAGCAGGACTGTACGTCCATCCGACCGGGCCCGATCATTGGGAAGGGCTGCCGGAATGGATGAAGGGAGACCACTTTGCGGACGAGACGGTTGTGTCGGCTCTCGAGACGTTCTGGACGCTGCTGGCGACGCGATACAAGGGCAGGACGACGATCTTCGCCTACGATCTGCTCAATGAGCCGACCGTCCGTTGGGATACGCCCCACATGCTCCGCAAGTGGAACGCGTGGCTCGGCGTGCAGTACGGGACGCCGGAGCGCGCGGCACGCGCCTGGCACACCGATGTGCAGTCGCTCCAGTGGGGCAATGTGCCTGTGCCGGCTTCGGAGCCGAAGCCGGACGATCAGCGCCTCCTCGACTACCAGCACTTTCGAGAGTCCGTCGCCGACGAGTGGACTCGTCGCCAGGCGCAGGCGATCAAGGAAGCCGATCCAGACGCGCTGGTGACCGTGGGTCTCATTCAGTGGGCAGTGCCCATGCTCCTACCGACCGTGGCGCACTACGCGGCTTTCCGACCGTCGCGGCAGGCTCCCTACCTCGACTTCCTCGAAGTCCACTTCTACCCGTTGGACAGCGGCGCGTACCAGTATCGGACGCCGGAGGAGCGCGACCGGAACCTTGCCTACCTCGACGCGGTCGTGCGCGAAGTCGCTCGGTTTGGCAAGCCCGTGATTATCGCCGAGTTCGGCTGGTACGGCGGCGGCGGGTTCGGGAACAATGCTCCCGCCAGCGAGAAGCAGCAGGCGGATTGGTGCGAGTCGGTGGTGCGCACGACCGCCGGGCCCGCCTGCGGATGGCTCAATTGGGGGTTCCACGATCAGCCCGAAGCGAAGGACGTCAGCGTCCTGACGGGTTTGCTCAAAGCCGACGGCACGACGAAGGAGTGGGGTCGCCGCTTTGCCGCGCTCAGCGAGGAGCTGACCCGCTCGATGATCCCGAAGCGAGAGGCGGGTCAGAGACCCACGCTCGATTGGGACCCGTGCCTGACAGACCCAGCCGCCGGAAACGCGTTCCGAAAGGCGTTCTACGCGGCATACGCGCAGGAATCCCGCTGACCGTCCAGCGGATCCTGATCTGCTCCGCTAAGTTGGGACAGTGGGTGCGACGAGGAGTATCCACCGTTGATAGGCGTCGCGACGGATGTTCTGCGTCCGTTTGCGCGCGCGAGGTATCCGATGTTTCAGGAGGACGAAGAGCGGGGAGTAGGACTCCTGTGTTTTTCTCGTAGAGAGCATCTCGCGCCGCTTCGCCCACCAAGTAGCCCAACGCGTGGGCGATGAGCGTCAAGGCGATCGTCTTCTCCATCCGCCCCCGGCTCCTGTTCATCAGTCTGTCCAGGTGCAGAAGCGACTTCAGGTCTTTGAAACTCTCCTCGATCTTCATGCACTTCTCTTCATGCGCTTCTCGTAGAGTTCGAGACCCTTCTCCGGCTCCAACGACGTGATAACCCAAAGAGGTTCCTCGCATCCCTGCTTCCAGCGTCCCGCCAGATGCACGCGCGTGGTTCCCTTGTAGGAGACGTTCTTGGCAAAGACGGCCTTCCCAGGAGCCAGAGCCAACGCGATGAGATTGCCTGCCTTGTCCGTCAGTTGCACCCCGTTGCCGGTGTTCAGGCGGATGACGAAGGGTTGTTTCTCGCGCTTGAGGTCTCGAAGGAGCGCTTCATAGCTGAATTCCCGATCAAAGACGATGGAAACGTCCCTCAGCAGTCCCGAAGCGGTTGCCAACGCGGCGGCGATACGGTTCGTGGAGTCCGGGTCGCTGATGGACTGGCATCACAAGTGGCG
>VGLH01000248.1 GCA_016866785.1 Candidatus Poribacteria bacterium | reverse complement strand
GCAGGGACTGCGCATCGGCGCGGCGGTTCCCTGCTACCGCATCTACGGGAATGGCGACGTCGCGGCATCCTATCCGGGAATCATCGACTCCGTCTCGATCATCGGCGCCGCGCAGATCCAGGGACGCGCCAGCGTCGGCGGGAACCTGTGCAATGCCTCACCGGCGGCGGACTCCATCCCCGCCCTGATCGTCCACAGCGCCGTCGCCCATGTGCAGGGGCCCAACGGTTCCCGCGACGTGCCGGTCGAAGCGTTCTGCACGGCTCCCGGCAAGACCGTGCTGGCGAAGGGCGAGCTCCTCGTCCGGGTCACGATCCCGGCAGCCAAAGCACGTTCGCGCGGTCACTACCTGCGGTTCATCCCCCGCAACGAGATGGACATCGCCGTCGTGGGGGTCGGGGCGCACGTGACGTTGGACGCCTCGGGCAGGCAGATCGTCGCCGCGCGGATCGCCCTGGGAGCCGTCGCGCCGACGCCGCTGTTCGTGCCGGAGGCGGGCGATGCCCTCGCCGGACAGGAGATCAGCGACGCGGCGATCCAGAAGGCTGCCGACATCGCCAAGGTCGCCGCGCGACCCATCTCCGACATGCGCGGCACGGCGGACCAGCGGCGACACCTCGTCGGCGTTCTCACGAAGCGGGCGCTCCTCGGAGCGATCCAGCGCGCGCAGGAGGCTGCCTGATGGCAAAGCGTATCGTTCGGTTCCAGGTCAACGGCGAATCGGTCGAAATCCTGTGCGAGCCTCGGCAGAGCCTCCTCGAAGTGCTCCGCAACACGCTGGAGCTCACCGGCTCCAAGGAAGGCTGCAACAACGGCAACTGCGGCGCGTGCACGGTGATTCTCGATGACCGCGTCGTCAACTCCTGCCTCGTCCTCGCCGTCGAGGTCGAGGGCAAGTCGGTGCGCACCATCGAAGGCATCGCCCAGGGCGGGAACCTGACCGCCGTCCAGACGAAGTTCCTGGAACACGCCGCGCTCCAATGCGGCATCTGCACGCCGGGCTTCATCGTCGCCGCCGAGGCGCTTCTCACCAAGAACCCGAACCCGTCCGAGCACGACGTCCGACTCGGACTGGCGGGGAACCTGTGCCGATGCACGGGCTACGACAAGATCGTGCGCGCCGTACTCGACGCCGCCGCCGTGATGCGACAGGAGGCTTAGCCCATGGCAGAACAGAAGCAGTTCCGGGTCGTCGGAACCCGACCCATTCGCCACGACGGCACGGACAAGGTGACGGGTGTCGCCGCTTACGGAGCGGACATCCATCTCGGCGGGATGCTCTACGGCAAGGTGCTTCGGAGCCCCCACGCCCACGCGCGCATCGTCAAGATCGACACGAGCCGCGCGGAGGCGATGCCTGGCGTCATGGCGGTCGTCACCGGACGCGATCTGCCCCAGGTCGCCGACAAGCTCCAAGACCTGGGCGAGTCGACGATGAGCCTGCGGGACGAGAGCAACAACACTCTCGCCGCCGGCAAGGCGCTCTACCACGGACACGCCATCGCTGCCGTCGCCGCGACGAGCATCCACATTGCCGAGGAGGCCGTCCGCGCCATCGAGGTCGAGTACGAAGTCCTCGAACCGGTTCTCGACGTGCTCGAAGCGATGAAGCCGGGAGCCACGCTCCTCAACCCGAACCTCAAGACTCGAGGCATCGGGGAAGAGGACGGCAAGCCCAGCAACGTCGCCAGCCACTTCCAGAACAAGCACGGCGACCTCGAAAAGGGTTTCGCCGAGGCGGATGTGGTCATCGAGCGGACGTTCAAGACGGCGATGGTCCACCAGGGCTACATCGAGCCGCAGAACGGCACGGCGTACGTCGCCCCCGACGGCAAGGTGACGGTCTGGTGCAGCACGCAGGGCGCGTTCAGCGTCCGCGAGCAGGTCGCCGGTATCCTCCGATTGCCCGTCTCCAAGGTCAAAGTGATCCCGCAGGAGATCGGGGGCGGATTCGGCGGGAAGATCAACGCCTACCTGGAGCCGGTCGCGGTGCTCCTCTCGCAGAAGTCGGGCAGGCCGGTGACGATGACGATGACCCGCGCGGAAGTTCTCATGGCGACGGGCCCGACGTCGGGCTCCGTCATCACCGTGAAGATGGGGTGCAAGAAGGACGGCACGCTCACCGCCGCGTCGGCGAACATGATCTACGAGGCGGGGGCGTTCCCCGGATCGCCCGTCGGCGCGGGAGCCGGATGCATCCTGTCGCCGTATCGGCTCCCGGCGGTTCAGATCGACGGCTACGACGTGCTGGTGAACAAGCCGCACACGTCGGCGTACCGAGCGCCGGGCGCGACGAACGCCGCCTTCGCCTCGGAGACGGTCATTGACGAGCTCGCCGAAGCGGTCGGGATGGACCCGGTCGACTTCCGCCTCAAGAACGGCGTCAAGCAGGGCGACCGACGCGCCGACGGGCCCATGTTCGGCATCATCGGCTACCTCGAAACGCTCGAGGCGGTGAAGAACACTGACCACTACAAGACGAAGCTCGGACCCAATCAGGGACGCGGTGTCGCGTCGGGGTTCTGGTTCAACGGCGGCGGCGAGTCGTCGGCGGCGATCGCCGTCAACACCGACGGAACCGTCTCGCTCATCGAGGGATCGACGGCGTCG
>VGLH01000247.1 GCA_016866785.1 Candidatus Poribacteria bacterium | reverse complement strand
GAGAAGGTGTTCGGACGCATCGTCGTGCGAACCGGCGATCTGACCGCCGAGGACACGGACGCCATCGTGAACGCGGCGAACAGCTCGCTGATGGGCGGCGGAGGAGTGGATGGCGCGATCCATCGCGCCGGCGGACCGCAGATTCTGGAAGAATGCCGGCGGATCCGGGCGACGACCCATCCGGACGGTCTTCCGGTTGGCGAGGCGGTCTCGACCTCTGGCGGGCGTCTCAAGGCGCGGTACGTGATCCACACGGTGGGCCCGGTGTGGCACGGCGGGAACCAGGGCGAGCCGGAACTGCTCGCTTCCTGCTACAGAAACGCTTTGGTCGAGGGTGAGAGGCTGGGCGTGCAGTCGGTGGCGTTTCCCGCGATCTCGACCGGGGTGTTCGGCTATCCGGCGGACAAGGCAGCGCAGGTTGCCGCTGAGGCAGTGCAGGACTACCTCGCGGCGCACACCTCACCAGAGATGGTCCGGTTCGTCTTCTTTGGGCAGGAGGCGTACGTCGTCTTTCTGGCGAACGCCGGGCTCGGCTAGAGCTCAATGGCGATGTGGTAGTCCGACAGATAGGCGTCCATGTCGATCAGATCGTCGAACGCCATGTTCGCGACACCGGTGCGCACGGCATCCAGCGTCGCTTCGAGGTCGTCCAACTGAACGTGGTTCTGATGGAGCCATGCGATACGGTACGTCGGCTCGTGGTAGGTTGCGCCTCCCGAAATACGGAACGACCCGTCGCTCTCGACGGCGACGTCTACCTCGCGAAAGAGGAAATGCCCTTGGCTGTCCGGCGAGATCCACATCATGAGGATCGTCGGGTTCCCCTGCGGGTAGAAGATGACGTGCTCGAGACCGTTTTCGACTGCCCAAGCAATGATGGTCTGCTCGTGCGGTTTGGTGTACCGCTCGCGCAACGTTTCAACGACTTCCTTTTCCATGCGACTCCCCGTCGAGAATCCGGCGTAATACTCGAAGAGCGTGTGAAGGCTCTTCAGGGCAGATATCGATCGACTTCCGTCGCGGCGCCATAGTCGACGCCGTCGACCTCGAATCCGAACAGTCGTCGGAATTCGCTCCGGTAGCCGTCTACGTCCGCCAGACGACCCAGGTTCTCGTTTGTGACCTCGACCCATCGCCTCGCGATCTCCTCTTGTATATCCACGCGCATCTCGCGATCGTCGAGTCGAATGCGCCCGTCGTCATCGAGTGTAGCGTCACGACCGGGTCCAACGTGATCGCGTAACAGACGGTTCATCTGCTCGATCGGATCCTCGTGTGCGGCTCGATCCCTCATGACGGGATAGAGCATGCTGAGATAGAGCGGAACCGCGGGAATCGCCGCGCTCGCCTGTGTCACGACGGCTTTGTTCACGGAGACCAGCGCCTGTCCTCCCACGGACCGCCGTAGCTGGTCGTTCAGGTCCCGTGTCGTCGCTTCGAGATGCTCCTTGGCTCGCCCAATCGTGCCCCGTCGGTAAATCCCCTGAGTGAGTTCAGGTCCGGTGTATGAGAACGCGACGGCTCGCGCGCCCTGCGCCAGCAGACCTTCGTCGAGCAGCGCCCGCGTCCACAGACCGAAATCCTCACCGCCCATGACGGCGACCGTGTCGTCGATCTCGCTCTGAGTCGCCGGCGGCATCTCGACGAACGTAACCTCGCCGGAGTTCAGGTCGAGGCTCTTGATCCGTTCCGATGCGCCAACGGGCTTGAGCACCGACGTATGGACGACGCCGGTCGTCGGGTGCGTTCGTCTGGGCGACGCGAGCGAGTAGATCAGCAGATCCACGGGCCCGAGGTCGCGTTTGACGATGCCAAGCGTCTGACGCTTGAGATCGTCCGAGAACGCATCGCCGTTGAGACTGCTTGCGTAGAGCCCGTTCTGGCAAGCAGCCTCGTGGAACGCCACGGAGTTGTAGTAGCCTGCCGAGGCGGTTCGCCCGTCGCCCGAAGGGCGCTCGAAGAAGACACCCACCGTTCTGGCTCCGAACCCGAACGCGGCGGCAATGCGCGCCGCCAGTCCGTAGCCGGTCGAAGCCCCGACGACGAGCACGTTCAACCCGTCACCAGCCGCCCCCAGAGACGCTGTGACCCGGACCTGGCTCCGTAGGTTCTCCCGGCACCCGTCGGGGTGCGCATTCGTGCAGATGAAGCCGCGTATCCGGGGCTCTACGGTCTGAAGCGGCATGTGCGACTGCTCCGACGCGATCGCTGCCGCCCGACTCCGGCGTTGCCACGTCGGGTACGTCAGCGACGCGCTCAATAGACTAACGGATGTACGACTGCAACAGTTCGATCAACAGATCGATCTCAGCCACGGTGTTGAAGAGCGTCGTCGAGACGCGCGCGCCGTTCACTTCGTGGACGCCGCGCAACCGCATCTTGTGGCTTTGCCACACGCCGCCGATATACTCGTGGGCGGGAACGCCGTCGACGGAGAACGTCGTCAGCGCCGAGGCATCCGACCAATCGAGCGGCGTGTGGAGCGTGATTCCCTGGCACTCACCCAGCCGCGACCGGAGGTACTCTGCGAGCTGGCGCGACCATGACTGCGCCGCCTCGATTCCGAGCGCTTCGTGCCAATCGATGAGCGCGGCGATACCTCCGTACCTGCCGAAATCTCGCGTGCCGTACTCGAACCGCTGAGCGTTCGGAGACGGCATGAGTCCGTCATCGTCAGTG
>VGLH01000246.1 GCA_016866785.1 Candidatus Poribacteria bacterium | reverse complement strand
CCCCTTCTCCTTCAGGAAGAAGGTCGGGATGAGGGCGCGCGTGTGCACCGACGGCGTAGACACGCCGGTTCCCTGCGCCTACAATGACTTTCGATGCGACGCCAACCATGAGAGCTCCGGTACCATGCCCATCGTCCAACCGCGATTGATCGTCGAGCTCTACGAAGGTTGGGGATTTAGCGGTAAACGCGCCGTCATCGTCGATTCGGTGCCCGACGTCACCCCGCTGGGCATGTACGACCGCGTCTTCTCGCTGCGAGTCTTCAAGGGACCCGCCTACCGCGCCAGCCCCGACCACAAGGTCGTTCTCTACGACCAGGTGGGCTACAAAGGGAACCGACTGCCGCTCGCGCCGGGGTTCTACCCAAACATCCAGGACGTGGTTCGGCGGTTCGAGACGGTGCGTTCCATCAAGTTCGAGTCGGTGCTGGACACCAGCGGACCCGAGTGGGGCGGCATCCCGGTCGTCATCGAGCTCTTCAGCCGCCCCTCGTTCGACGGGCGCAAGACGACCGTCATCCGCGACGTTCCCTCCATCACGGCGTTGGGTCAGGAGAACGTCATCTCGTCGATCCGCATCTCGAAGGGACCCAACTTCCCGCGCAAGGGTTGCCGCGTCGTCTTCTATTCGCAGGAGGATTTCGACGGGCTGAGCCTGCCCGTCATCATGCATCCGGCAGACCTGACCAAGTCCTTCGAAGACCTGCGATTGCTGCCGAGCTCCTTCAACAACCTCATCTCCTCCGTCAAGATCGAGGGTTGGTCGTCGTCCACGGACTTCGATACGGTCGTGTTCCAGGACGAATTCAGCCGAGAGTCGCTGGAGCCCGGCTGGCGCTGGGTCGATCCGGGAGGCGGCGGCGACTGGCGGGCGCGTCAAGGCTACCTGCAGTTGAACGCCCAGCCGGGGCAAGACCTGTGGCACGGTGGGAACTTCGACGCCCCAAGGCTGATCCGCGACGTGTCCGGTGACTTCGCCATCGAGGCGCGCCTTCGCATCGGAGCCGATCTGAAGGAGCACGGCGGGCTCCTGCTCTGGAAGAACGAGCAGCGGTTTCTCCGACTGGAGAAAACATCGGGAGCCCACGCTTTTCGCGGCGATGTCCGGTTCGAGCGGCATCAGTGGCAGTTCTCCACGCTCATCGGCAGAGGCATTGACCTGACCCGTCCAAAAACGCTCCATCTGCGCATGGAGCGCAACGGCGACGCGATCTCGGGCCATGCCAGCGAGGACGGCATCACCTGGCAGCATGTCGGCGCGACGGTGATGGGCATGGCGGACCCGGTGAGCGTCGGAGTCCACGGGCTCGCTCCCGGCGCGATCCCGGCGACGACGACGGTGTTCGACTATTTCCGCATCTCCCGCCGCAAGCGAGACGTCGACCGTGAAATGCGCGACCGGACGATGGATGGTCGCGCCCGCGAAGCGCTGGCGATCCGCCGGTCGATCAGCCAGCTACAGCGCTAGACCCGCCGAAGGAATTCCGTGCCGAAGCTCATCGCTCCGACTGGACATCGGGATTCCTCCGTCAACTGGCGGTTCGGCGCGTACTACTTCGTGTCCTTCGCCGCCGTCGCTCTCCACGGCATCTACGGAACCCTCTACCTACGCCGAAGAGGTCTGTCGAACGTCGAGCTGGGCGTCCTGTCGACGATCCCGGCCTGGCTGGGAACCGTCACGCCGCTGCTCTGGGGTCTGCTGAGCGACGCGCTACGCAGCCGCAAACCGGCGATGTTCGCCATGCATCTGGCGACGGCGTTCATCTACCCGCTCTTCTGGTTCTGGAACGGGCAGTCGTTCCTGCAGCTCTGCCTGCTGATGGTGGCGTTCACCGTATTCTTCGCCCCAGCCATCCCGTTGGCGGACGCCTGGACGATGGAGCACCTCGGCAGGCACGGCGGCGACTACGGGCGGCTCCGCAGTTGGGGATCGGTGGGGTTCGTCCTGCCGGTGCTGGCATCGACCTTCGTGCTGCGAAAAGCGCAAGTGTCGGACGCTTCGGCGTTGCTGCCGGTGTTCATCGGGTTCAGCGCGTTCCGGTTGTTGTCGTCGGGTTGGGCGCTGACGCTGCCGGACAGCGCGCCGACCGAATCACGCCCCAAGATGGAGTGGCGGCATCTGGTCGGCTATCTGCGTCCGTTCGCGCTGGTGTTCTTCTTTCCGGCGTTCGTTGGGCGGTTCGTGTTCGGTCCCTACTACACGTTTTTCAGCATCTACCTCGACGAGATCGGCGTCAGCGATAGCCTGAAAGGCATTTAGTACTACAAACGCGGTTATGTCGGCTTCATCCGTCGTTTGTAATGTGACCGTTGCGCTTGTTTCTGATGCCATCGTCGCCATCGCGACCCCGCGAGCGTGTGTTCGGACGAGGGCAACCGTCGCCAGAGCAGACGACACAAGAGTCGCCGGACTTCGGGAACCGTCAAGGGAATCGGGTCGCCGGAGCCGAAAGCGTCGCCCCCTTTTCCCGTGCTTGGAGAACCGCTAAGACGGCGTGAGCCAAAAGCGAAAGCGTGATATGCCGATGCCAGGCGCCCCACTTGCGCACCTCATACTCGTCCAGTCCACACTCCCCCTTCGCGGCTTCCAGGCAGGACTCGATCCGCCATCGCGACCCCGCGACGCGCACCAGGGTTTCCAGTGTGGTTCCCTCGCGCGGAGCGAACACGACGTAGTACGCCACCTCCTTGGGGTCTTCCACCTCCTTGGGGTCTTCCACCTCGCGCCGCACCAAGAGCCAGTGACCCCATTCTTGTTCCTCCGGGGTCAACTGCAGCCGCCAAAGCGGCGTCCATGCCCAATCATCGAAACGAG
>VGLH01000245.1 GCA_016866785.1 Candidatus Poribacteria bacterium | reverse complement strand
CGAAGTCGCGCGACGCCCAGGGCGTGTGGTACCCGGACGACTACGACATCCGGCGGCTCGTGTCGGTGTCAGGCGGGGTTCCGCTGATCGCTGGATGGGAGCTCAGCGGCAAGTGGAGGCTCGTCGGCGGCAGACCCTACACGCTCCTGCCCATCCGTCCGAACGACGTGGGGGGTTACGATCTGGACCCGGACTTCGAGGCGCGGAACACAGTGCGCTATCCGGACTACCGGCGGCTCGACCTGCGGATCGACCGGCGATTGGAGCTGGGGGGGTGGGGCGTGTCGCTGTTCTTGGAGGTCCAGAACGTCACGAATCGGGACAACGTCTACGCCTGGCAGTTCGACCGCGTGGATGGGGAACTGAAGCCCATCCTTCAGTTCCAGCGCCTGACCATCATGGGAATCATCGCGGATTTCTGAGGTGGGAGCGATGAAGACGCGACCGGATCGTGCCGATCCCGACCTGCTGGACGAATACGACTTCGCTCAAGGTGAGCGTGGACGGTACGCAAGGCGCTATGCCAACGGGACGAACCTCATCTTGCTGGCGCCCGATGTCGCAGAGCGGTTCCCAGACTCGGAATCCGTTAATGCCGCTCTCCGCTTCCTGATCGAGATCGCGCGGCGTGCAGAGAAGCAATCCTAGCTGGCCCGCACGATCTGCGACTGTGCAGACGGTGGGCTGAAGCCCATCCTGCAGTTCCAGCGGCTGACCATCGTCGGCATCATCGCGGATTTCTGATCGCCGTAATCTGTGATCTGGGTAGTCCGAGCATGGTGATGCCTGTACGTGGCGTTCATCTGCGTCGGACCGACGTGAGCGGGGGCGTGGATCCTTTGCTCACGTGCAGGTCATGCGTCGCCTGGCGCCTCCGTGGCGATTACGACGTCCAATGGTACTTCGCTGACTCGCTGCCACTCCTCCGCACCAGAGGATCGGTACTCGACGCAGAATAGGTATTCTCCGTCCTCTACGATTGGGAATCCGGGAGCACCCATGATGGCGCGCAAGCCCTTGGTCTTGCTCAGGTCAATGTCGTACGTGACAAGCTCCTGTTCAACTCCTGACGGCGCCTTCACCAGCAGTCGGCCATAGCCTTGCTCCGCGACGTCGATCGCCGCCGTCTTGCTCCAGAGTGTCACGATCTCGAAAGTGATGGACGCCGCGTTGGGGCCATCCGGGCTAGGATCATCCCCTTCCGCGGTTCCGACGCTCGCTGGCCTGGCGAAGAGTTTGATCTGCTCGATGGCGTCAATCAGACTGATGTTACCGGTTCTCGTGTCCGTGATGCACCGCGAGCAGATCGCCGTCCAAACGTGTCGTATCACCGACGCACCTCGCCGTCCAGTCGCCTAGAGGGTGGAGGAGTGCTTCCTGACGCCGCTTGTAGCGTCCCATGCCGTTAGGTACAAGTTGTTGACATGGGTGTCCGCTGAGATCGGCCCGGGCACCGAGCCATCCGGATCGAGTCTTTCGTCTGGTGCTGCCTCGCCACGCCCGGACGACGTCTGAGCAGACGGGACCATGTGCGCTACCCATGGACACCCATTGGTATCGCCCATCTGGTTGAAGCTGGCAGCGAACAGACCGTCGACGCGCCGTCGGTAGCGCTCGAGGTAGATGTCCTTGGCCTCCGTGGCAAACCATCTGGCCAGCAGTGCGTCTTGCAGGAATCTGTCGGTTGACACTGCTTTGTCACGTGGGTGCGACGATTGAGCCATCTCAGCCACCTTGAGTGCCCACCAGCACTGTCTGGCTCTGGCGACCTGATCCGTGACTTGTTCTGCGATGGGTGCGCGCCGAGTTTCCAGGCGACTCTCATTGAGTAACCATGTGTAGACTGCAAGCGCGGTATCTGCTGGATTCTCGTACTGCTCATCGAACTCCTCGCGGAGCAGGTCAACAGTGCGACGCACGAGCTGCCAGTAGCGCGTGGTGCTTCGGATTCGGTCACGGACCACAAGCACTGCTTCCTCCTGGTTGGCGATGTCCAGGAAGGTTCGGAGACCGCTCGCGATGTTCAGTCGAACGCTGAAGTCAAGGCTTTCTATCTCGCGTAACGCTTCGGAGAAGGTCACGGCTTATTCCTCCGATCCGTCCAATACTCCACTGATCGACCGTAGACGTCTGGAACCTGATCGACCAAGTGCACGAACTCGCCATGGGCACCCCATTGGCTGAGCACCTTGACCACTGGCTGCCCGGATGCAGTGAGTGGCAGGACTTGTGCAACGATGCCAACGTGCGTTGCGTCGCCCTCCGCAGATAAGCGGTAGACAACAACGTCCCCCAGCACCGGGCATTCTCCCTGCCTCAACTGTCGATACTCGTCATCGGTCAGGATAGGATCGAGTTCCGCTACGTCAATCCATGTTCTGCGACACGCAAACACGAGCCCCATACAATTGTATGCCGCCGACGAAGAACGGTACTCGATGCCCGGGCACATGCGCAACGACAACTGAAGCGCGGCGTGCCTCTGCTCCGGGCGATGCTCTGCGCGCGTCTCATTCCTAATGTGCCGGCGCTTGCGTGTCTGAAGTTGCAGAGCCTGCCGATCCTGCGGCCCCCCGGGATCAATGATGTATTCCATATACGGGAAAAGCCCCGAGGTGCGTACCGGGCAGGGAGCGCACCCCCTGCCCGCTGACTCCGCGTCCGCCTACCCCTTCAAGAACAGCTCGACGACCGGAACCGTCACGTTCGGCTTCTGGATCGGCAGCTCGAGCGTCAGGGAGCCCGCCTGTCCCGACATCGTCGTGTTCTGCGCCTGCTGCGACGCGGGGATCTCGCGGTAGCGGATCTCCGATGCGTCGTGCAGGAACTGGG
>VGLH01000244.1 GCA_016866785.1 Candidatus Poribacteria bacterium | reverse complement strand
CGGCGTGCGTCGCCGAATGGACGCGCGAGACGGAACAGAAACCGCCCGAAGCGGACGACGACGGGGGAACCATCAAGGACGAATCGGTCACGGACAACGGCGTCACAGCGACCGGCTGGGAAGAAGCCATCGGGTACGCGGCGCGGCGACCGCTGGAGAAGCTCGAACTCAAAACGGCGAATCCCACGACAGCGAGCGGGTTCGTCGGACTGGCGCAACCGATGCACCCGGACAGCCTTCTGATGGAGGTTCACGTGCGGGGCAAGGCGAAAGGCGGAAACGATATGAGGTTCCTCGTCGATCAGTTTGAGCCCAACTGCCCCATCAAACCCTTTGAGGTGGCGCAACGGCTCGCTCGAGGAGCGGAGCGGGTGGAAGAATTCACCGCTATCGCGCACCTGACATTCGGCGCTCTCGACCGGCAGACGGCACTCGAACGGCTCCGAACGGCGCAGAACAGCGCGCCGTTGGACGTTGACATCAAAGCGACGTTCGGGTCGGAGGACGGGAGTGAGTAGCGCGCTCCGCGAGGCGGCGTTCGCCGTGCGGGTCGTCCAGCGCCGCGGAGGAAAAGCGGCCATTGTCTACCGGCGTCGTCCCGACGAGATACGGCGCGACCGGCTCCAGCGCGTCGGCGTCGTGTCGTCTCTCGCGTTCACGGCGGGGACGCCGCTGTTGCGGGATGGCGTCGTGAAGTCGCGCGAGACGTTTCGGAGCGAGGGGAAGCGCGTCCGACAGACGGTCTTCGAGCATCTCGGCGGAACCTACGAACCGCTCGACGGGACGTGGGGTCCCCGAATCGCGGTCTACGCGCTCGTGACGGCGGGGCTGCGGGACGGGGAGCGGCTCGTCACGACGGCGGGACATCTGCGGCGCAGCGACCCGAACGAAGCGGCATGGTGGCTCGGACTGCTGACGCGCAGCGACAACGCGCGCGCCGTTCGCGCGCTCCGCATCCTGACGGAAGCCGTCGAGTAAGCGGCGACGGGAGACTGCTATGAAGCACATCACGATACCCATTCCGGATGAGTTGCCGCAGAGCCTCAAGATGTCGGACGAGGAGTTCCGCGTTGAAGCGCGATTCCTCTTGGCGGGCATCCTCTACGAGGCGGGAAAGGTGTCTGCGGGCGTTGCGGCGCAAGTCGCAGGGACCGACCGCCTCGTCTTCCTGAGTCTGTTGGGACGGTACGGCATACCAGCCATCAACCTTCGCGATGAGGAGGTGCGCCTGGAGATAGAAGCCGCGCGAAGGCTTTCCGAGGCATGAACCGGCGGATTACGGACGCCTCGCCGTTGCTGTTTCTGGCAAAGTTGGAGCGTCTGGAGCTCTTGCTGCTCGGCGTTGAACAGGTGCTCGTTCCGTCGGCGGCGCTTCACGAGGTTCGCGCGAAACACGATGAGGCGGCCGCTCGCGTAGAGCGCGTCCTGATGGTTTGGCTTGCGGAATGTCCGGTGACACGACCCGAGCTCATCGAACTGCTGTACGACTTGGGCGCTGGGGAACGTGAGGTCGTCGCTCAGGCGCGCCAAGAGGGCGTCGTGAGCGTTGCTATGGACGATTTGGCGGCGCGTCGCACGGCGCGGCGCGTCGGACTCGAGCCGATTGGCACGGTCGGTCTGCTTCTCGCCGCTCGAAAGCGCCGTCTCATCCCGTCGTTGCGGGACGAACTGGACGCGCTCGCGCAGCTCGGTTTCCGAGCGTCCGGCGCGCTTGTCGCCGCCGCGTTGCGCGAAGCAGGCGAAATCTAGATCAGCAAAGGCAGACATCATGACGACGACCCCGCGCGAAGCGACGAGACCCCGACTGCTCATCGAGGAGTGGTTGCCCGCGAAGGCGCTCGGCGTCGAGTGTATGCGTGAACGCGGCGCGAGCAGCGCGCTTCCGCCGCTGTATTTTCTCCACGTGTGGTGGGCGCGGCGGCCGTTGGTCGTGTCGCGGGCGGCGGTGTTGGCGTCGCTGCTGCCGGCGGGGTTCGATAGGGCGGGCTTCGGTACGGCGGACTCCTATAAGGCGTTTTTCGAGCGGTTGTTGGGGTTCTATGCGTCGTCGGACGTCATCGCGCTGAACGCAAGTTATCTTGAGGCAGCACGGCGTCAAGAGGGGAATCGGATTGCGAATCCGCACGGGCCCCGAGCGTTCAACCACGTCGTTCGTTACAAAGATGTCGAAGTTACGAACGAAGTGATTTCCGACCTATGGGGTGAATCGTCTATCGTCATTGACCCAATGGCTGGCGGAGGTTCGATACCTTTCGAGGCGTCGCGGCTCGGGTTGCCAACAGTGGCAAACGAGCTAAATCCCGTTGCTTGTTCGGTTCTTGAGGCGACAGTTGATTACCCGTTGCGGTTCGGGCAAGTCCTTGCAGATAAGGCGCACGCGTGGTCGCGTGAATGGCTTCGGCGATTCCGCGCGACCATGGACCGATACTACGAATCGACAGGCGCATATCCGGCTTGGTCGTATATTTTCGCGCGGACGGTTCCCTGCCCGGACACGGGGCATCCGACGCCGCTCGTGCCGGACTGGCATCTCATGAAGAAGAAGGGCGGGAAGCGCGTCGTCGCGGAGCCGGTCGTCCTCGACGCGACGAAGGGGACGTGGACCGTGCGCATCCGCGAGGTCGGGCAGTACGCGGGTCAACTGCGCCAACCGCCGCCGCCAACGTACCAAAGGGGCAAAGGCTTTTCGCTCTTCACCCGGTCGCCGATTTCGGACGAGTACATCAAGGCGACCGCGCAACGGGGAGAGATGGAGAGCGTCCTCTACGCGGTCGTCCTCAAGACGCCACAGGGGATCGACTTCCGTCCGGCGGAGAAGACGGACGTCGACGCGCTCGAGGCGGCGGAAC
>VGLH01000243.1 GCA_016866785.1 Candidatus Poribacteria bacterium | reverse complement strand
AAGGAATTCGCAGTCTCGCGCGTCGCCGTCGTCGAGGTAGCGCTCTAGGTCGAGCGCCCCTGCGTCCGTTCCCGTCACGCGCAAGAGCCGGTCGAACTGCCGAAGCGCCTCGGCGGCATCCTCGATGAGCAGCAGGTCCAGGACGCGGTATGCCAGGTCGATGCGTGCGTTGTTGCAGGACGGGCGAGGCGCTGTCTGGCTCTGGGTGGCACGCATGCGCCGGTCGTAGAGGCGACGCTGGTGGTCGTTCGACAGGACGGCGTATGCGGCCGCGACGGCGTCGAAGAGGAGGCGCGCTTCGGCTTCGTTGCCGGGGTTCTTGTCGGGATGGTGGATCAGCGCAAGCCGTCTGTAGGCTCGTCGGATCTCGCCGATCGTCGCCTGGGGCGGCACGCCGAGGAGTGCATAGTAGTCTGGGTTGGCGTTCACTCAGCGTTCTGCACTGTACGCGCCACGTGGTTAGGGATCGGGTACGCCAAGATCGCGGCATATCTTGCGGGCAAGGAAGTCATCTATCTGTCGATGCCGGGGTACGGTGGACGTACGACTGTTGGCGGGATTGCAGACGACAGTGTGTTTGCTGCCTTCGCGGATCACTTCGCATCCATGCGCCGATAGGTGACGCATGAGATCGCGCCACTTCACTGAGGAGCCGGTACCAAGAGCGGCTCGCGCCGTACGTTGGTTCCTTGTAGCTGCCGTTCGGACAACTCGCGGTTGGCGGTGACGATCAGTTCGAGCGCCTCGCGTAGATTCTCACGCGCCTCCCTCAGGGTCCGCGCCTGCGTGTTGACGCCGGGGATCTCCTCCACGTAGGCAACATACCAGCGCCCTCGCTTCTCGTATACGGCGGTGAATTCGCCCTGCATCGGGATCGTGTCCTCTCGTTCTGAGCCGAAACCGGGCGCTCCGCAGAGCGACAGCACGGATGCGTGTATCCGTCGGCGACACGTCGATGAGCCGTCTCGCTACCAGTATGCTATCACAAGCCTGACGTCCGGAGCTTCCGCACGTCCTCCACCTGCCACGCGTTGACAACGTCGCCAGGCTCCAGCCACGCTCGCCGCGACGTCTTCAGCCCGTAGTCGATGTGGGCGAACGTCTCGTGACGATGCGCGTCCGTGTTGATCGACACGCGGACGCCCTTGTCCCTCGCTCGCGACAAGTAGACCGCGTTCAGGTCGAGCCGTTCCGGCGACGCGTTCAGCTCCAGCGCGACGCCCGTCGCCGACGCCTTCTCGATGAGCGCATCGACGTCCACCGCGTAGGGGTCCCGCTCGCCGAGGAGCCTGCCCGTCGGATGACCGACCACGCGCACGTATGGGTTCTCCATGGCGCGGCACATGCGTTCGGTCTGCTGCTTCTCCGGCAGCGTGAAGGCGGCGTGGACGCTCGCGACGACCCAGTCGAGCTGCGCCAGGAGCCCGTCGTGGAAGTCGAGGCTGCCGTCCTTCAGGATATCGACTTCGGAGCCGGCGAGGAGCGTGATCCTGCCCGCCAGGCTCTCGTTGACGTCGCGCACCTCGTCGATCTGACGTAGCAGGCGCTCCTCGTTGAGGCCGTTGGCGATGACCGTGGAGCGCGAATGATCCGTGATCGCCAGGTACTTGTACCCGCGCGCGATGGCTGCTTCCGCCATCTCGCGGATCGTGTGGCGCCCGTCGCTGTGGGACGTGTGACAGTGCAGGTCGCCGAGGTAATCCTCTTGCGTCATGAGCTTGGGCAGCGCGCCGGCGTCTGCGTGCTCGATGGCTCTCGTGCCCTCGCGGAGCTCCGGTTCGATGAACGGGAGTCCGAGGCGGTCGTAGATGGCGGCTTCGGAGAGACCGTGCCATGCGTCGCTCTCGGCGACGAGCGGAGGAAGGCTTCGCTCCGTCGCGCGGGCGTTCAGCGCGTCGAGGTGGTCGCGATCCGACGTCGTTGCGAGCCATGTGACGCCGAACTCGCGTGAAGGGGCGAGGTGGATGCGTATCGGGAACCCTCCGCCGAACTCGCCGCGAACCTGGCGCGTCAGGGAGCCGTCGCCCAGGCCGAACTTCGCCAGCGCCGCGCACGCGCGTCCGACATCCGCCGACGTCGCGACGATCTGGGCGCTCTTCGGCAACTCGACGCCCCGTCGCGCTTCGCCGGTATGGGCAATGCGCGTCGTCTCCGGGACGGTGCTGAGGAAGTCGCCGATCTGCTCGCCGATGTGCAGCACTTCGTGGAGCGGACGCTCGACGTTCCTCCGCCGGATGCGGGCGATGCCGGCGCGGATGTTGTCGACGGTCTTGGCTCCCATGCCTTTCATCTTGGCGAGCTTGCCGGCGCGGAGCGCTTCGTCGAGCGAGTCGAGGCTGTCGACGCCTAACTCGGTGTAGAGCCGTTTCGCCGTCTTGACGCCGATGCCAGAAATCGCCAGCAGGTCGAGCACCGTCGCCGGAACGCGTTCCAGGAGAGACCGATGCAGGTCGGACGTGCCTGTCTCGATAATCTGCGCGATGACGGCTGCGGTCGAGTCGCCGATGCCCGGCAGGTCGGTCAGGGTACCCGCGTCGAGGAGCGCCGCTGCGCTCTCGTTGAGCGCCTCGACCGTCTCCGCGACACGAGCGTATCGGTTCGCCTTGAACTCGTCCTCGCCTGCGATAACCATCAGATTCGCGAGGTCACGGAGCTGGGTAGACAACTCCTCGTTCGTCATGTGGCTCAAACTTCCGTCCTCACCGTGGAACCAAGCGATAGGCGCGTCCCGCCTCTCCTCGGAAAACGATCAGGTCGTCGTCGGGGGTTTCGGTTGCCACCGACACGCCGCCCGATTCGACGCCGGCTCCGCCTGCGACTCGGACGCGGCATTCGCCGTCTCGCGAGGGACGTATCTCCG
>VGLH01000242.1 GCA_016866785.1 Candidatus Poribacteria bacterium | reverse complement strand
TCATGCGTGCATCTCCTCGAGGTGGCTGAGGGCCATCGACACCAAGACGCGGACCACCTCGGCGCTCGCGTCATCAGCCAGTGGCGGTCTCTCGCGACACGCGGGCACCTTCGGCGTGGAGGGGGGCGGCAGCGTCGACCACGCCTCCATCCACGAGGCCATGCCGTGGCGCAGCAGCACGACCAAGCCCTCGCGCGCCGTCGGAGCGCGACGGAGCTCGAGTGCACGACCGCGCAGCGCCTCGTAGCGTTCTGTGTGCTCCGCCGAGGCCATCACCGTCGTGTCGCGCGTCTCGGTCATCGGCGTTTTTTTCCTGGCGCAGAAGCGCCCGCTCGATGCTGCGGCGGTGCACCGAGAGGCCGAAGCGTTTCGCGACGAGCAGCACAAGTTCGTCGGCGCTCCGTCCTGGGTTGTCTGCGAGCGCTTCGTCGATCGCCGTCATAACTCCGGCAGACAACTTGTGGGCCCCACGGGGCCCTGGCTTCTTCGGCAAGAGCGCCGGCAAGCCACCTTGGTCGAAGGCTCCCTGCGCCTGGTAGTACGAGGGGCGCGACAAGCCGAAGCGCGCGGCGCTGTTGCTTACCGAGAGACCGTCGACGCGGACACGACGCAGCATCTCGTACTTGACCTGCACGACGTCGCGCGCGTCGAAGAACTCGCCGGAGGCGAACAGCTCGTCAACGACCTTCTCGGGGCTCGGATGCATGCACCCCTGTTCACGCAGGGCATCAGCTTTGGGGTCGGGCTTCGGTCGGGTCATCCAGGCTCCATGGTTCGTAAAGTCAATTACGCCCACCATGACCCCGTCGTCAAGACAAACCTTGCGCAATGAGCGCGAGCTAGGACACATCTCGCGGTGCGCTCCGAGCCATTCTGAACGAGCAAGGCGAATGCCAAATCCGTCACCCGGCAAAATCGCCCTTACAGTTCTGGCAAAATCTCCTTTACAGATCCCCAGCCAAATCCACCGGTCGCTCGCGCCGCGCGTCACCGGCTCGCCTCGCGTACCAGCTTCACTAACGCCAGGAGATCGACGACGCGGAAACAGGAACGACCAGCCGATACCACCACGGCTGGATCCTCCGCTGCCGCGCTTGTCCAGCGAGCAGGAAGGCTGCGCGCCTCGCCCCTATCATCGACGTAGACCACGCGGTCCTCCGACCAGAAGTGGCGGTAGTCGACGAGCTCGTACTCGCACCCGAATAGTGGGTGGAACGGATGGGTCACCCGAAAACGTTGGTGTTCACCAGACGCATCGGGTGCACTTGACGGTGGTCTCCAAGGGCTCGGTCGAGCGCCTCGTCGGCTTCGTCAAGGCGAGCTTCCTCTTCGCTCGGACCTTCGTAAACCGCGAGGATGTCCTGGGGCAGCTCGCAGAGTGGTTGAGCGAGGTGAACGACGTGCGTCCATCGGATGCGACACGGCGCATCCCGTCGGAAGCGCTCAATGACGAGAAGCGCTGGCTCGACGAGCGCCGGGTGCCACACGCCGCGGACGACTGGCCGCTGCATGAGACGCTCACGGTCACGCCGATGGGTACGGTGCAGTTCGCGGGCACGTCTTACTTCGCGACCGCCCGCCATCTCGGCGCGCCGGCGACTGTGCTCGTGCGCGCGAAGACCGTCGAGGTCGTCGTGGCGAGCGAGTGCAGCGTGCACGCGCGCGAGGACCATAGCGGCGAGGTTCGGCGATTGCCTCATCAACGCCAAGAGATGCTCGCGGCCGTCCACGGCAAGCGCAAGATCGCGACGTTCCGGCGCCAGTGCCTCCTCGAGCTCGGGACCCACGCGTGGGCGTTCCTCAGCGTGCTCGTGCATCGTTGCCCGAATGGTCGTTGGGAGGAGCCGTGCTCCGAGCTCTTCGGCCTGCTCGAGCGCCACGGCGAGGATGCCTTGCGCGCGGCCTTCGCTCGCTGCGTCGACGCGAAGACGTTCCAGGTCGACGCGGTGCGAGCCGCCCTCGCGGAGGTCGCCGCTTGATGGACCTCTCGCACATCGACATCGCCGCGCTGCTCAAGCGACTCCACCTCGCGACGGTCGCGCGCATCCTGCCGGAGTACGAGCTGCGCGCGGCGAAGGAGGGGTGGACGCATCGCGAGTGGCTCACGCTCCTCCTCGCCGAAGAGGTCGCCCACCGCTCTGAGACGCGCGTGCAGAAGTGCGTGCGACGAGCGCATTTTCCCTACGTGAAGACGATCGAGGAGTTCGACTTCGTCTTTCAGTCCACGCTCGGTCGCCAACAGATCGGACCCTATCTCGGCCCGGAGTTCGTCACCGAGGGTCGCAACCTCATCCTCTCAGGCAGGCCCGGGCGCGGCAAGACGCACCTCGCGATCGCGCTCGCCTACAAAGCGATCCAGAACGGCTTCGAGGCCCGCTTCGTCACCGCGTCCGACCTCATCGACGAGCTTCACGGCGCCGCCCGCGACGGTTCTCTTCGCGAGGCGACCGCCTCCTACGTGCAGCCTCACGTCCTCGTCATCGACGAGGTCGGGTACCTGCAATGCGCCTCCGACGCCGCGAACGTCCTCTACGGAGTCGTCGACCAGCGGTGCCTGAAGCGACGCCCGATCGTGTTCACGACCAACAAGCCGCTGAAGCGCTGGGGCGAGGTGCTGCACGACGCCGAGCTCGCCGAGGCGCTCCTCGACCGCGTCCTCGAGCGAGGCCAGCACATCCGCCTTGCGGGCACCTCTTTCAGGACGCGCGCCGTCGATCCGAAAACCCTCGAGACCGACGAACCGTAACGCGTCCTGAAATCCAACAAGCGTGGCCGCCCCCGACCGCTCCGTCGCCGCCGCGCTCGCGTCTACTTCGACGAGCCGCCTCTTCGAATCCCCGCTAACCTACGCTTCGACCCGCCAGACTTTCTGGACGATTTCCGCCAGACTTTCGCGACATCACACAA
>VGLH01000241.1 GCA_016866785.1 Candidatus Poribacteria bacterium | reverse complement strand
CAACGTCGTGATGTGACCGTCCACCGTGGAGCCCTGGAACCCGGCGACGACGACAACCCTCCCTGCGCCCAGCTCCTCGCGGATGCGGGCGTCATTGACGCGATGGATCCGCGCCTTGCTGAAGCTGCCGTCGGTCATGATCCCGACCTGCGGGCCCGTCATCGAGACGGTGTCTTCTCCACAGGCATGGATCGCCATCGCCAGCAGGGCGATGGACTGCTGTTCGCCGGTCGCCAGCAGCATATCCATCTCGCGCTCCGGGGGGTCGTCATGGACTTGCTTGGCGAGAGCGATGAGTCCGTCGGTCGTCTTGCCCATGGCGGAGACGACGACCACGACATCGTTGCCTTCACGTCGCGTCGCGACTACGCGACGTGCGACGTTCATGATCTTCTCGGGATCGGCGACTGACGATCCGCCATACTTCTGTACGACTAGGCTCATCGGTGAGGTGTTCCCATTCTGGTACCGACGCTACGATCTGCGTCAGCCGGTGTGCGACGTGCGACTGACAACTGAACGGAGGTGCCACACAAGCAGCCCGCGAACTCAGGAGATGCTCAAGAGCAGTTGGTGGACCCTGTGGTCGCTGGTCAACTCCGGGTGGAATGACGCCGCCAACAGATTGCCTTGCCGTGCGAAGACGATCCGATCCCCGAAGCGGGCGAGCACTTCCACACAGGGCTCTGCCGATTCGATGTGCGGCGCTCGGATGAACACGCCCGGAAACGGGTCGCCCCCGAGCGCCGGAATCGACAAGGGCACCTCGAAGCTGTCCACCTGTCGGCCGAAGCTGTTGCGCCGGACGTGGATGTCCATGACCCCGATGCGCGCCTGCTCGCTGCCCACGATGTCCTTGGCGAGCAGTATCATCCCCGCGCATGTGCCCAGGATCGGTCGCCCAGCACCGGCGAAGCGGCGTATCGGCTCCATGAGCCCGAATCGCTCTGCCAGCATCCCGATTGTCGTGCTCTCACCGCCTGGCAGGATGAGTGAGTCCACGCGCTCGATCTGATCCGGGGTGCGAACCAGCGTCGCGGACCCTCCGGCGGCATCGATAGCCCGGACGTGAGGTCCGACCGCACCTTGCAGAGCGAGCACGCCGACACGGTGGCTCATCTCCGGCTACCAGCCCCGACCTGCCATCCGCTGATCGTCGGGCAGGGAGCGGACGTCCAGACCCGACATCGGGGTGCCAAGCCCTTCGGACACCTTCGCGAGCACCGCCGGATCGTTGTAGTAGGCCACGGCATCGACGATTGCCTTGGCTCTCGGAGCCGGGTCCTCCGACTTGAAGATGCCCGACCCGACGAATACCGTTTCCGCCCCGAGCTGCATCATCAGCGCGGCGTCCGCCGGCGTCGCGACGCCACCTGCCGAGAAGTTCGGGACGGGAAGCCTGCCCGTCTCGTGCACCTCGACGACAAGGTGGTACGGAGCCCCGAGGTTCTTCGCCTCGCCCATCAGTTCGTCGCGCCGAAGGCCTTGGAGCCGCTTGATGCCCGACATGACGGCGCGCATGTGGCGGACCGCTTCGACGACGTTCCCGGTGCCGGCTTCGCCCTTGGTACGGATCATCGCGGCTCCCTCGCCGATTCGACGCAGCGCCTCTGCGAGGTCGCGGCATCCGCACACGAACGGCACGTTGAACGCGTGCTTATCGACGTGGAACTCCTCGTCCGCCGGCGTCAGCACCTCGCTCTCGTCGATGAAATCGACGCCCAGAGCTTCCAGGATCTGCGCTTCGACGAAGTGCCCGATTCGCACCTTCGCCATGACCGGAATCGAGACGGCGTCCATGATTCGCCGGATCACCAGCGGATCCGACATGCGCGCAACGCCGCCGTCGCGCCGGATGTCCGCCGGGACGCGCTCCAACGCCATCACGGCGACGGCTCCGGCGTCCTCGGCGATCTTTGCGTGCTCAGCCGTCACGACGTCCATGATGACGCCGCCCTTGAGCATCTCAGCCAGCCCAACCTTGGTCTTCCACGTCGATGTCTCGGTTCCCACTGTCTGTCCTTTCGCCCCAACGGCGCGACGGCACGAGCGCCCTACGCAACCCTGGCTCTACTTGCCTCCGTCTGCGCCCACGAACCAGTCCATCCACCGGTAGCCCTGCGGAAACACGATGCCGCTGCCCGCGGCTGAGCTTTCCGAGAGGGTCCGGAAGCCGTTCGCAACGATCCCGACGCCACACGCGGCGAACGGCACTGCCCCCCGCGCGTGCGTCTTGGTCGATATCGCCGTGACGTGGTCGGGAAGAACCGCCACGCGCGTTTGCGGATGCCGCTCGAGGTAGTCTACCACACGGGCCACGATCTCTCGGTCGACCGCCTCGATCGCCTCGATCTTGAGTTGCGCATCGCCCAAGTGCGCCGCCTCATCCGGGGCTTCGACGTGGATGTAGATGAAGTCGCGCTCCCGCAAGCTCTCGATGCCGTACACCGCCTTGCCCGCGTAGTTCGTGTCGAGGAAGCCGGTGATCCCCGGAACCCGGATGACTTCGAGACCCGCATACCGGGCAATGCCTCGAACCAAATCTACCGCCGAGATCGCGGATCCGGTCAGTCCGTACTTCCGGGCGTATGTTGCGAGCTTGGGAGCTCTTCCCTGTCCCCACAGCCAGATGCTGTTCGCCGGGCGCTTCCCCGCAGCCAGCCGCTTCCGATTCACAGGATGGTCACTTAGCACATCCCAGGACGCCTCCATGCAGCGATGGAGCTCTGCTGAGCCATCGCCCACGGGAAGGTGGTCGCGGAACGGCTCGCCCATGATGTCGTGCGGCGGCACGCAGACAGCGCCTTCGCCTCGTTCATGGACGACCATCAGATGGCGGTATTGGACTCCGGCGTGGAACCCGCGGTCCGGGGTACCGATGGCGGCGCCCACCGCCTCGATCAGCTCGGACGCCTCCT
>VGLH01000240.1 GCA_016866785.1 Candidatus Poribacteria bacterium | reverse complement strand
CGGCGCGGTGGGCGGCGGCGGCACGCTGATCAAGACGGACGTGTTCCAAGCCATGGAATCGCCCTACTTCTCGTTCCACCACCGGCTGCCAGACGGCAGATACGTCGGTGAAGACCTCTACTTCTGCCAGAAGGCGGGCGACGCCGGCTTCGAGGTCTACTGCAAGACCGACCTGATCTACCCCCACCTTCTGACCGTCGCGATCAACATCAACGCGCAGGGAGAGATCGGCTACAGTCAGGTACAGTGACGCTGCAGCGACAGCCAGACGCGCCGAACGCAGCTTGCGGGAGAAGACAGACATGCCGGACGCTCATCCGTTCCCGGGAGCCGACTGGGAGTACCGCGGGCCCGCCAGCCAGGGATTCTCCGACGACGCAGGAGCCGCCATCGGCTCATGGTTCGAGCGCAACGCGGGCGATCGGAACTACTGTGCGCTTGTCGTGCGTCACGGGTACATCGTCGGGTTCTGGTTGCGCAGGACGTCATTGAAGTCGCCGGTTCGGATGGCATCTGCCGCGAAGTCCCTCTACGCCGGCGTGCTGGGCATCGCCGTTCGCGAAGGGAAGATCGGTTCCGTCGATGACCTGGTCGCAGACTACTACCCGGAGATGATGGAAGTCGGCGAGCGCGAGGGTCCCAAGCCGGGCAGGTACGCGTTCGGCAAGGAGAAGGATATCACGTTCCGCCACCTCATATCGAACACGTCCGGGTACATGAAGCCCGGCGAGCAGCCGGGGACCGTCTTCCACTACCAGACGTACGGTATGAACGTTCTCACTCATGCGCTGGCGAAAGCGTATGGCTACTACAACGCGGACGATCCCACCGGATCGCCCGGATGCGGCAGGCTCATCGAGGAGAAGATCCGCGACCGGATCGGAGGAACCTGGACCTACTCGTATACGAACTTCGACCTCTGGGACCAGGCGAAGCTCGGAGTCTACGGCTACTACACGCAGTTGAGCGCGTCGGCGTTCGACATGGCGCGCATGGGATACCTATGGCTGCGCGGTGGCACTTGGGCGGGGCAGTCGGTCATCCCGTCAGCCTGGCACGTCGAAGAGACCCAGGTTCCGCAGATGATCCTCGACCATTGCCCCGACTCGGAATGGCGGTATGGGCTGGGCTTCTGGACGAATCAGTACGGCAAGCTGTGGCCCCACCTGCCCACGGACTCATACGCGGCGTCGGGAGCGGGAAGTATCCACATCTGGGTATGTCCGAGCCTCGACCTGGTCGTCGTCCAGAGTCCTGGCATCTGGTCGGACCAGGCGGAAAACGACACGGGATTGCTGCGCCTAGTTGTCGGCGTCTGCGATTGAGAAGTGGTCGACGAACCGATCCATCGTCAGTTCGGTTGTCCGTATCGGAAGGAGAGCGTCGAGCGACATCGTCCGCCTGTGACGCACGGACTCGTCACGGGAACGAAACCACTGCCTTTACCGTCTTGGAGCCCGGGCCGAGCCACGTCGGGAAGTCGTCGATGATCGTCTCGCTTGTGGATCGATGCGTGATCCACGGGTCGGTGACGACGGTTCCCGCCTCCATGTGGTCTAGGACACTCCGAAAATCCGCCGTCGTGGAGTTGCGCGTGGCAAAGAGGGTCAGTTCCTTGCGGTGGAACTCGGGATCGCTGAACGTGATGTCCGACTGAACGAGCCCGACGAACACGACTCGACCGCCATTGGCTGCGAAGTCCAAGGAGCGCTCCATCGACTTCGGGTTCCCCGTGGCATCCATGACGAGCGTGGGCATGTCTCCGCCGGTCAGGCGCTCCAGTGCCGCCTGCGTGTCGTCGTCGGCTGCAATGAGATGCTCGACGCCGAACACGCCGGCACAGAACGCGAGGCGATCCGGGTTCACGTCGATCACGACGACTCGCGCCCCGGACAGTGCCGCGAACTGAACCACCGAGAGGCCGATGGGACCCGCTCCCACGACGCAGACCCACTCCCCGGGCTCAGGTCTGCCCCTGCCGACCGCGTGATGCCCGATTCCAAGCGTTTCCACCAAGGCGAGCTGCTCGAACGTCAGCGTGTTCGACGGATGGAGCTTCTCCAACGGCACGACGAGGCGCTCGCACATGCCGCCGTCCATGTGTACGCCAAGCACGCGCAGACGCGCGCAGCAGTTCGTCTTCCCGCTTCGGCAGGCGATACAGGAACCGCAGTTCAGATAGGGCTCCACCGCGCATCGGACGCCAGGAGCAATGCCTCGGTCATTTGCTGGCGCTTCCAGCACCTCGACGCCGAGCTCGTGTCCCAGAATCCGTGGATACGAGAAGTAGGGTTGCCTGCCGCGATAGGCGTGCAGGTCCGTGCCGCAGACACCGACGCAATGAACTCTGACGAGGGCGCTGCGAGCCAACGGCTCGGAGGGCTCTTTGTTGTCAGCAAGCCTCAGCCTGCCCGGCGCGTCGAGAATGACCGTGCGCATGGATCCCTCTTTTGCCGCCGACGGTCGTGCAGCAATGCCACGCTGACTGGCGCGGCGCTTCGCCAGTCTACCACATGCACGCAGGCGTTGGCTCGTTCAGTCGGTGCAGGGTTGTTTCATGAACGAGTCTCGCCGCCTGCTGCGCAGGTCCAACACTACCTGGATTCCCGCGAAGCGGGAATCCAGGCTCTGGGCTCCGCTTCCTGGCCCCGCGAAGGCGGGGCTCGCGGGAGCGACAGCGATAGAGGGTCAGCGCGTCGACGGATGCCGCAGCGCGTGGGCATCAGCCGGTTGCCTGGGCGCAGAAGCGCGAGGCGAGGTGTGCTCATGAAACAGCCCTGTCAGTCGGTGAGATCCTGACCGCTTCTCAGTTTCGGGCGAGGACTTGGTAGGTTTCCTGGCATGGCTTGATAGTTGGTGGCTGGCGGTTTGCGCGGACGAAGTGGGTTGTGATGCGTCGATGGAATTGGGTGAGGTAGATG
>VGLH01000239.1 GCA_016866785.1 Candidatus Poribacteria bacterium | reverse complement strand
TACCCGATGGCTTCTTCCCAGCCGGTCGCTGTGACGCCGTTGTCCGTGACCGATTCGTCCTTGATGGTTCCCCCGTCGTCGTCCGCTTCGGGCGGTTTCTGTTCCGTCTCGCGCGTCCATTCGGCGGCGCACGGGGCGTCCTTCGGCGCGAGAAGCACGTCGTCCGCAAGTCTCAGCGACGTGAGTTTTTCGTACGGGTCGCGCCGCCGATTGTCCGCGGGCCCGCGAACGACGCCCTTGTCGTCGAAGACTTCGCCGCTTGGCAGTCGAACGACGACTTTTCCGTCCTCCACGCCCTTCTCGACCGATTTACGCACCACGTCGGAGCCGGACATCAACCGCAGTTTCGAGCTCATCAACGCCCGCTCGTGAACCGATTTCGCCGTCACCGCGCCCTCGTGGTCCACCGACGGCGTCCCGCCCGGGAACAGACCCAGAAGCAGGTCGACGTCGAGCGCGTCGCCCGGCGAGTACATCAACCGTTCCTTGCGGAGAAAGTCGAGCAGGTTCGGCTGTCCTTGAGCCGTTCCGAGCGCGTTCTTGTCGGGAACGAGCATCGCTTCCGGTAGCGACTTCGGCTTCGCTTTCCCGATGAACACCCGGTCGAACGCGCGTATCGCGACGATTCGGGCGTTCCTCGTGAGTTCGGGTTCGATACGCCGGAGTTGCTGTTGGACGGGCTCGTTGTCCGATTGCTCCTTCTTGACGTCCTCTGTGGCGAGAACGCGTCGCGCCATTTCAACGGCGCGTTTCAGCGAATCGTCGCTCGGAGCGAGTGCGACGAGTGCGTTGACGAAACAGCGCGGACGTGGCGGGTCGGAATCGTCCTCGTGTTCGCACGCGGTTCGCGCGGTCGTCTCCGACGCGCAGAGGGCGAGCTTCAGGTCGGCGGAATCGTTCACGGCGCGCGGGCTATCGGGCCATGCCGTCAACTTGAAATGCGACCCGCCGTAGTATGTCTGAACGGTCGTGCGCACGCGCGCCATGCCGTCGGCATCGCTTATCTTCTGCATCCGCTCTTCGATGAGCTTGTTCACGTTCGGGGCGTAGCGGAACTGAAAGCGAGTTCCCGTTCCGTCCGTGAACAAGTGCCAGCAGACGCGGTAGAGCGCGTCCAACGCCTCTTCTACGGCAACGGTCGTGTCGCTCGGTCGCGCGACGGCGAGGGTCGCGTCGCGGGCGTCGAGACCGGCGCTCGGCGTCAAAGGAAGGCTCTCCAACAGAACTGCCGAGGCGGCTCGACGATGGGTTCCCAACGGCGCTCCGCCGTCGAGTTCGCCCGCGTGCTGGACGATGTCCGCATTGACGGCGCCCCGGAACTGATCTCTGTCGAGACGACTCAGCAAGTCGCCCTGGATCTCGGACTTTGTCCAGTCGACATCGCCCGCTGAAATGAGCGGGACGTCGACGTCTCGGCTCCAAATGTCGCGGATGACCCGCGCGAAGAGGCGCAACGTTCCCCGGCTCTTCTGGAACGCCGGAAGCGTTCCGAGGCGGTTTTGCACCGTGTCGAAGAAGCGCGGATGAAACGGATAGTGCTCGACGATGCGCTGGGCGTACGCGTCCTTCGTCGCCTCGTCGGGCAGCAAGTCGTTTCTCTCTGACGCGATGCGACGATAAGCGTTGTGGTACTCCCTCGACGCTTCCTGTGCCGCGTCGCCGTCAATCGTCGCGAACAGTCGCCGAAGAACGACCTGATGCCCTTCTCCGTCGATAGGGTCGCGCTCGACCGCTCTGCGCCTGACCATGTCGGTTTGCGACGGGCCCACCGCTCCGATGGCGGTTTGAAGGTCGAGTGAGTGCTGGCGATAAGCGGTTTGGTCCCCGGGAGCCGTTATGACCAGCACCGCCCGCATACGACTGACGACTTCCGACATGAGTCCGGTCACGAAACCGAGAAGACAGTCTTGGTGCGCTTTCGAGAGTTTCGCCTTGTAGACCACAATCTCGTCGAGAAGCAACAACACGGGGTCGGTCGCTGGAAGCATCTCGCGGATGAGCGCCACGTCGGGAACCATGCCCGGGTCGTCCACGACGCGGGTGTATCCCGCCTGTCCACCCAGTTGATAGGCGAGTTCTCCCCAAAGGCTGTGCGTTGTGACCCCGTCCGCATGGCGGACGCACACGCCCGTCCCGAACTTCTCGCCGTCCACTCCGGCGACTCGAACAACGTGTGGTCGTCCTGCCGCTGGTAGGATGTCTGTCGCGATGTTCGTGGCGATGTTCCGCGCGAGATGCCAGAGGCAGATGAGCGCGTGCGTTTTCCCCCCGCCGAATCCCGTGTTCAAATGGAGCGTGAATCCCGCTTCGTTCGCGTTCGCCAGATGACCGAACACGGACGCCGCGATACGCTTCAAGGATTCCGTGGGATGCGTGTTGCGGAAGAGCTCCTCCGCGTTCCGGTAGACCTCAGGGCCCTTGTCCTCGACGACGAGACCGAAGTCCGCCGCGAAGATGGCATCCTGTAACTCGCCGTGCAACACCTCGTCTCGCGGTCGGCAGGTCTCCCGAACGGCTCTCATCCGTGACTCCTTCGCGTGCTGAAGCGCGCGTCGTGCCGCGGCGCGAGTCGCAGTCTATCGCCGCCCGCCGTCGTTCGCAACAACGCGATCGACCTTCGACCGTCGCGCCATCCCTTCGGAGACCAGACCCTCATGGAACCCCGCATCCCCGACCCAAACAGCAAACCCCACCCGCCATCGTCCGATTCCTGCAACCCCGAACGACGAAACGGAGACGTAGATGCGTCGTGCTACGGATTCCGTTTGACATCGGTGTTCGGTCGGACGCACAACAGATTGTCGGCAAGGTCGGCGACCGCGCCCCGCCTCCGCCTGGACTACGGAAGCGTGCCCCTCACTCTCCCGTCGGCGCCGAACACGCGCACCACGCCTGGAAATGGCGATGGATCGTGCTGTCGTCGCCGTATTCCTTGGGGATTCGATTCCACTGACAGCCGGTGC
>VGLH01000238.1 GCA_016866785.1 Candidatus Poribacteria bacterium | reverse complement strand
GTCGTTGTAATAGACCAAGACGCCTTCCGGCAGTCCTTCGATCGACAGATAGTGCGTGCCGCTGCCGACCTCGACTTCGATGGTCCACGTTCGCGCATCGGTGAACGCGAGAACATCCTGTGATAGCGCCTGGCCGCCTCTCAGGAGGCGGAGCCATGACGCCGGAGGCTGCGGCATGGGCGGGGCGAGCGTGTCCTCCGCCGACAGGTTCACGCCATCCGACGCGTCCGGCGCGACGCCGACGGTGACCGTGTGGTCGCCCGCCGGATCGCCCGTCAGGCGGAGTGTCGCCTGCCAGTTCTGGTAGGAAGGCAGAGCCGGGGCGAGGAAGGGAGACCATGCTGGTTGATTGTCCGTGTAGACATTCGTCGTTAGCCGCGTCAGCTCGGTACCATCGACGTTGATCGTGTATATGTCGTCATCAATCGTGGATGCAAAGACGATCTTGCTTCCATCAGGTGACCAATGCGGGTTGCCTCCGCCTGAGGCGTTCGGAACAGGCGTCGGATCCGACCCATCCGTATTGAGAACCACAAGGCCCGTTGTGACGATCTTCGTCCCGTTGGGAGACCATGATGGGTCTCCATTGCTGCCGATCGCTGTAAGCCCGCTCCCGTCGGCGTTCACCTTCTTTAGTTGTGCGCTCTGGTTGAAGACGATCTGAGTTCCGTCCGGCGACCACGACGGATAATCTCCAACAACGCCAAGATCGCGTGCATTCGTTCCGTCAGCGTCCATCACCCAGATGTTCGTTGCCGTTGAGCTGTTTGGAGCGGACTGATAGACGATCTTCGATCCGTCCAAAGACCAAACCGGGCCAGCGTCGTATCGAACGCTGTTGCTCGTCAGGTTTGTTACGTCCGTTCCGTCAGCGGCGTTCATCGTGTAGATGTCGCTATCGCCATCGCGCAAGGACGTAAACACGATTTTCGTCCCGTCCGGCGACCAATCCGGTTCGTAGTCATACGCTGGATCGGTCGTCAGTCTAACGAGATTCGACCCATTCGCGTCCATGACGTAGATGTCACCATTCCCGTCTCGCATCGAGTAAAACGCGATCTTCGTATTCGCCAGGTCGCCGGTGGGTACGACGACGTTCATCCGCCCGATGCCCTTCGCCGTGACGGTCGACGGGCTGCCCGACGCGTTGTGCGCGATGGTCAGAGTCGCCTGCTCCCAGCCCACCTTCGTCGGCGTGAAGGTGACGGTGACCGTCTGGCTTTGACCCGCCGTCAGGTTGTAGGGCGGCGCGGGAGAGACGGTGAACTGCGCGTTCGACGAGGTTATCCCGCTGACGGTGAGCGTCCCGCCGCCGGTGTTCGTGATGGTGAAGGTCGCCGCGCCTGAGCCTGGCTTCGTGACGGTCCCAGCGTTGACGGAAGTCGGCGTAATCCACGCCGTTGGCGTCGGTGTCAACCCGTGCGAACCGCGAACGAACCACACACCGCCGCTGGCACTACCTGACCACGGTGCGACGTACGCGTAGGTTCCATCCAGCGCAACCGTGTTCGGATTGACCCAACCGAAGCCTGATAGCGTGTGATTCGCCGGAGACGACCACGTCTGTCCACCATCCGTAGAGAGCGCGTAGCTGAACACATCCGCCGAACCTGCGTGCTCTCGCCAAGTCGTGAATGCAATCCCGTTGTGGATGGCAACTCCGCCTTGCTGTTGGTAGCCGCTCATTCCTGCGGATACGTGAACAGGCGTTCCCCAAGTCGCGCCGCCGTCGGTCGAACGTACGGAATAGACAAGCGATTCGTTCTTCGTGGATCGAACGATAACGACGTTGCCTTCGCACGCGACACTTTCGGCGCGGAAGTAACCAGACGATGTCGTATCCAATGTCTGTACGACGCCCCACGTTTGTCCCAAGTCCGTTGAGTTCGTAGCGACAAGCAAGTTCGGGGAACCACCGGCGTTCGACGCGAACACGAGCGTCGAACCTGCCCATCCAAGTCGCTGCATCGGACCTGATCCCGCATCCGGTGGAAGGGATGCGACTGTACGCGCCGTGCTCCACGTTTGCCCGCTGTCGGTAGAAACGTTCACCCGCGAGGTTGCGTTGTGAGAACCGTCCGCCGAGTTGACACCGTCCCACTCAGCCCAAAGAACAGCGGCATTGCCGTTCTTGAGAGCGATATCCGATACCCAGATATAGCCGCCGGACGGTGGAGTCATGAGCGGTGTCACGTCCTGCGACGAACCCCATGAAGCGCCGCCGTCGACGGACCGAACTGAGCGTATCTTTTTTTGCCCGGAAACGGTCTCCATCCAGACGATGATGACCGTGTTGCCTTCCGCCGCGACGTTCGCCGTGCCGTACTGGTGCGCGCTCGAGAACGAGTATGGATTCTGCCATGTCGCTCCTTGATCGAGCGACCGAAGGTATCGCCCCTCGCCGTTCGGAAAGGCTGCGAATCGACCCCAGACCATGTGCAAGACGCCGTTCGCTACCGCCAAGTCCGGCGCATAAGGGACGTCGCCGTTGGGATCGTCAATCGTGAGGCGTGAGTCCCACGTAACCGCGGCGCGGGCTGTAGATTGCCCGAAGACAACGAGCAAAGCTCCGAGACACGCGAAGACCGCGAGACGCCACATCTTCATGACCGAGCTCCTTCCCACGAACCGCAACGCGCCACAACGGATCGTTCCGTGCGCGAGTGCCCTGCATGTCGATAAGCCCGTAACCACGCTGCACGGACCACGAGTCCAGCCCGCGCGCGTCCTAACCCGCCGCTTCGGGTCGGTCCTTCCGAGAACGCCCCTTACCTCGCCGTTGTGTCTCCTTCCGTCGTGACACCCCTGTGACCCGTCACTTCCCAACGACCACCTTCAGCCCGCACGCGACGACATCGCCCGGCAAGCGGCGACCGAAATCAATGAGCTGCGACGGTCGCGCGCGGCCCTGCCCCAACGCGGCTTGGAACTCCGCTTCGCCCCAGTCGGCGACGTCGTTGCCGTCGCCCCAGACGGGTTCTCCGTTGACCCAACTCGTCGTCGAGGCGATGAACATCGCTTCGGTCTGAGCCCCGCCCACCGTCCAGAAGTAATACTCGCCCTCTCGATCCGGCG
>VGLH01000237.1 GCA_016866785.1 Candidatus Poribacteria bacterium | reverse complement strand
CGGTCGATGCCGTGACCAGCGTGCCGAACGACAGCATCAGGAACGAAGCCCGGTACTGCATCTGCGATCGGATGGATACGGCGATCAGCCGACGGTACAGCGCGACGAGTCCCATCGGAGTCAGCCTCCCTGCACGACGACGCGGCGCAGACCACGAGCCAGCGCCCATCGCCCCGCGAGGATCAGCGCCGCGCACCAGAGGAACTGCCCCGCGATCTCTCCGATCGCCGAAGCCGCGCTGATGTTGCCACTGTAGATGCGGAACGGGACATCGACGATGCCACGGAACGGCAGCGCCTTGAGGATCGGCTGCGTCCAGTCCGGGAAGAGGGGAAGTGGAACGATGCTCCCAGACGCGAGGAACATGATGGACGGGACGATCCGGGCGATCCCCTCGCCGGACACGGTCCATAGAAGCGACGTGTTGAGGAGCACGGAGATCGCTGAGCTGAGCGTCAGAGCGGCAACCAGGGAGGCGGCGAACGCGATGCCGGATGCTGCCGACGGCGGGGCTCCCAGCCCGAAGAAGACCGCGATCGGAAGCATCGGCAGGGCTCGCAACAGCGTCGGCGCGATGCGGAACGCCGCAGACCGCGCGAACCACAGCGAGTAGATGTCCAATGGGCGCACGAGCTCGTATGCCACGGTTCCCGTGCGGATCTTCTCGCGCACGTCCAGGTCGACTCCGAACGGAAGCGCCCGGAAAAGCGCCTGTCCCAGCCAGACGAAGGTCGTGACCTCAGCGAGGGACATCGGGGGCTCGACCGTCGAGGATGCGTAGAACGCCCCGAAGATCATCAGTCGAATGAAGCCCCAGAAGACCTGCGTGGCGATGCCGGCTGCGGCTGCGGCGCGGTACTGAAGCAACTCCCGACAGCGAGCGGATCCCACAGCCCAGTAGGCTCTCACCCGTGGTCGCCTTCGTAGAGCTGGGCGATGACCTCCTCGATGGGAGCGTTCTCCACGAACAGATCGCGCACGGCGTAGCGCGACATGATCGACGAGAGGAGGTCAGCCGCCGAGACGCGGCTGGGGTCGAAGCGCAGGTGAATCCGGCTTCCCTCTTGGCGCACGAGCTCTGCTTCGGGGTGTTCGAAGGGCTCCGATCCGTCTGACAGATCGACCGTGAGGCGGCGCTCATTCGACACGCGGCTGCGCAGGTCTGCCATTGTGCCGTCCAGCAGAATCGTGCCGCTGCTGATGACGATCACGCGCCGACACAGCGCCTCGATGTCATCCATGTCGTGGGTCGTCAGGATGACCGTGGTGCCACGCTCTTGGTTCGTTCGTCGGATGAAGTTGCGCACGGCGAGCTTGGACACCGCGTCGAGACCGATGGTCGGCTCGTCGAGGAACAACACCTCCGGTTCATGGAGGAGCGACGCCGCCAGGTCGCAGCGCATCCGTTGTCCGAGGCTCAACTGTCGAACGGGCATGTCGAGGAGCGGCTCGAGCGCCAGAAGGTCGGTGAGCTCGTCCATCGTTCGCCGGTATCGCTCCGGCGGCACGTCGTAGATGTCGCGCAGGAGCTCGAAGGACTCGGCAGCAGGGAGGTCCCACCAGAGCTGAGTGCGATGTCCGAAGACGACGCCGATGTGGCGGACATATCGGCTGCGCTCCCGCCAGGGCACCATGCCGAGGACTTCGCACGTCCCGGAGTCGGGCACCAAGATGCCGGTCATCGTCTTGACGGTCGTTGACTTTCCCGCGCCGTTGGGACCGATGTACCCGACGAGTTCTCCGGGCTCGATGGAGAACCGCAGGTCGCGGATCGCCGTCACGATGCGGGATCGCCGGCGAACGACTCCGCGCAGAGCTCCCCACATGCCAGCCTGACGTTCGGAGACGCGGAACGTCTTCGTCAGGTCCCTGACGACGATCTGGGACATCGGCAGAGCCTAGAGACGGAGAACCCTCGGTCAGCCCCCCGAAGGCGGCGACACGAGGGTCTCGCGGATCCGAGCGGCGGCGCTAGTACCGAACGGTCGCCGGCTGCGCCGCGAAGATGGACCTGTCGAACCCAAAGGGGAACTGGAAGTCGAGCTTCCGATACCGCCCGATGCTCGAATCTTCCGGTGCAGCCTCGACCGATATGGTCAGCACGAGCTTCGTGGCGTTGGGCTTGAATCCGTAGAACGGCACAAAGCCCTCAGTTGTGACGCCCGGCTCGATCTCGCCCTTCGGCACGGCTGTCTCGAAGAGGAGCGGGTGGATGGTCTCGAAACCGTTGGCGATCGACAGGTCTCTGCCCTTCTTGTATAGCAGCCGCTTCTGGTTGTCGTCCTCGCTCAACGCGCGGAAGATATTGCCGTCCATGTCGGCGCGCAGCCGAAGGTCGTCCTCGACATAGAAATCACGCAAGGCGACGCGCAGGAGCGCCTTTCGGTCGTTCTTGATGGACACATGGAAAACGTCCACCTGATCGCCCTGCTTCCACGTCGGTTCGGTGTAGAACGCGGACGTCGTCGTGCCCTTGTTCAGCTTGCGGTCGAGCTCGTACTTGCGCCAATACTGGACACGTACCGTGACTCCCTCCTTGGTGAGCTCCAAGGTGGGTTCCGGCTTTGTTGCGGCATCGACGACAATCGCCGCGTCGTCTCCTTCGTAGGCGGCCAGCGGCCGCACGGGGGACATGCGTCCCAGCGGCGATCCCGTCGCACAGCCGGCTAGGACTCCAACGATCCCAACCGACAGAACGAGCAGCCAAGCGAGATTCCGACGCATCTGTCAAGCCTCCTGCGGTCCATGCTGCCCGACAGCCGGAGCGGACGCCGTGCTTAGGACGATCCGCGGCTCGGGTCGACGCACACGTTCGACGCTCAGCCCTATGGATGATGCCACGGGCGACGAGGTTACCACAGGGCGAGCCACGCCGCAACACTTCATGACTGACCTCATTTGCTAAGTTGTGACATACGAGAACCGGTTAGAATGTGGGTCAGAATCACGGTCTCTGGATGGAGTGCTGACCATGCTACAGGATGTTCTCCGCGTGTCCGGCCTCGCGCCGTTCGTCCGGGGGATTTTCGCCGAAGATGAGACGCTTGTGTGACGGGTTCTTCACGGCATCCTGCGGGCAG
>VGLH01000236.1 GCA_016866785.1 Candidatus Poribacteria bacterium | reverse complement strand
TTGCTTCGCCTCTTTGACGAGAACGCACCTTTCGTGGTGGGGGATGTGACGGAAGTGGAGCGTCGGCAGGCGAAGTGGACCTCCTACGTCGGAACGTTGAAGGACGGGAAGACTCGTGGCTTCTGGATGCTGACGCTGGGTACGCCTCGCGGCGGTCGGGTGTTGCCGTTCCACTTCGTCACCTCCTCCTCGCAGACTCTTCGCAGACCATCGAGGAGGAGGTTACCTCGCGGAACCCCGAACATCGTCGCGCGTTGGCAACCGCTTCGGGACTGCTGAGGGACGTTTCCATCGTCTTTGATGGGGAATTCAGCTATGAAGCGCTCCTTCGAGACCTCAAGCGCGAGAAACAACCCTTCGTCATCCGCCTGAACACCGGCAACGGGGTGCAACGGACGGACAAGGCAGGCAATCCCATCGCGTTGGCTCTGGCTCCTGGGAAGGCCGTCTTTGCCAAGAACGTCTCCCAAGAACGTCTCCTACAAGGGAACCACGCGCGTGCATCTGGCGGGACGCTGGAAGCAGGGATGCAAGGAACCTCTTTGGGTTATCACGTCGTTGGAGCCGGAGAAGGGTCTCGAACTCTACGAGAAGCGCAGGAAGAGAAGCGCATGAAGATCGAGGAGAGTTTCAAAGACCTGTGAAGTCGCTTCTGCACCTGGACAGACTGATGAACAAGAGCCGGGAGCGGATGGAGAAGACGATCGCCTTGACGCTCATCGCCCACGCGTTGGGCTACTTGGTGGGCGAAGCGGCGCGAGATGCTCTCTACGCGAAAACACAGGAGTCCTACTCCCCGCTCTTCGTCCTCCTGAAACATCGGATCCCTCGCGCGCAAACGGATTCACGCTCGCCGTCGGATCGAGATTAGCCGTCATCGGATCCCTCGCGCGCACAAACGGACGCAGAACATCCGTTGCGACGCCTATCAACGGTGGATACTCCTCATCGCGCCCACTGTCCCAACTTAGCGGAGCAGGTCAGCGGGTTTGCCTTGACCGCGCCGCCCCTGCGTGGTACACTAGGCTCCGCGTAGTGATACGCCTGCTGCCGGGTCGTCTAGTGGTAGGACGCATGGCTCTGGACCATGTTACGAGGGTTCGAATCCTTCCCCGGCAGCCACTCTCTCCGACTTGATCCCTACTCGACGTCCTCGTCTTCTTCCTCGTCCTCCTCCGCACCGGTCTTGACGAGAACCAGCAGCAGGAGCAGCGGCGACTTCGCCACGATGCTGTGAGGCAGGTTGGGCGGCATATAAGCCCACGAGCCCGGGACTGCCTCGAGCTTGTCCCTGCCGAGACCCAAGGTCGCTTCGCCCTGGAGCACCTGTAGGATTGCTGGCATCGACGCCGTGTGCTCCGACAACTCCTGCCCTTGCGAGAACCCGAACAGGACGACGCGGACGTCGGCATCGGAGTACAGCGGACGGCTCAGAATACCGTCCTTCGGGACTTCGACTTCCTTCACGAGGTCTGCTAGGAACTTGTAGTCCATTCAGCGTCTCCAGTTGGGTGTGAGAGCGTCAGGGCTTCCGCGCCGTGATCTTGAGGCTCGTGACGTAATCCGACGGCTCCGCAGTCCTCGGCAGGTCCTGCGCGATGCGAACGTAGAGCGGATCCCGCCAATCCGCCATGGCGTCCATGTAGGACGCATCCGACTCGAGTGCGATGTCCACGAGACCGACATCAGACGCCATGCGCTCCGTCTCGGATACCAGCACGGCTCCGGCGACGCATCCCAGGAGCGCCTCGATGCTCTCGGCGACTGCCTGGGGCAGCGTCTGAAGGAGAGCCAGGTCCGACACGGCGACTCTCCCGCCCGGCTTGAGCACACGCGCGATCTCTCGCCATACCTGCGGCTTGTCCGGCGACAGGTTGATGACGCAGTTCGAGATCACGACATCAACCGAAGCGTCCGCGACAGGCAGGTGCTCGATCTCTCCGAGCCGGAACTCGACGTTGTCCATGCCGGTCGCGTCTCGGAAGGCGTCGGCGTTGCGGCGAGCCTTGGACAGCATCTCAGGAGTCATATCGACGCCGATGGCTCGTCCCTCGGGTCCGACGCGGCGAGCGGCGAGGAACACGTCCAAGCCCGCTCCGCTTCCGAGGTCGAGAACGACCTCGCCGGGCACGAGCGATGCGAGAGCCGTCGGGTTCCCGCAAGAGAGTCCGAGGTTCGCGCCTTCCGGGAGGGCAGCCAGGTCGTCGGTGTCGTACCCCAGAGCGGCGGCGACGTCGTCGGCGCTCGCCCCGCAGCAGCCCGTTGATTCGTCTTCTGCCAGCGCGATGCCCGCGTAGCCTTCGCGCACGACCTGGCGGAGGTCGTCGCTTCTGCCCGGAACGCGTTCGGCGCAGCAAGAGGAGCTCCGTTGCCGTTCTTGCGACATGTCGAGCCGTCCCCAAGGTTCGCTGTCGAGCCGATCACACCGAGGGATTGCCGATAGGTCCGGCGCTGTCAAGCCCGCGCGAGCCGGGCGTCATTCCCATTCGATGGTCGCCGGGGGCTTCGAGCTGACGTCGTAGCACACCCGGTTCACCCCTCGCACCTCGTTGATGATGCGATTGGCTATCCTGCCGAGAACCTTGTAGGGAATGTGCGCCCAATCCGCCGTCATGCCGTCGGTGCTCTCGACGGCGCGCAGGGCGATCACGTCCTCGTAGGTACGCTCGTCGCCCATGACGCCGACCGTCTGAACGGGCAGCAAGACGCAGAACGCCTGCCAGATCGAGTCGTAGAGCCCGGCGCGGTAGAGCTCTTCGATGTAGATCGTGTCGGCTTCGCGGAGAACGGAGAGGCGTTCGCGCGTCACCTCGCCCAGGACGCGCACGGCGAGCCCGGGTCCTGGAAACGGATGGCGTCCGAGCATCGCGTCCGGCACGCCGAGCTCCCGCCCCACGGCGCGCACTTCGTCTTTGAAGAGATCGCGGAAGGGCTCGATCAAAGAGAACCGCAGGTTCTCGGGTAGCCCACCGACGTTGTGGTGGGTCTTGATCGTCGCCGACGGGCCCCGCACGGACATGCTCTCGATCACGTCGGGATAGAGCGTCCCTTGTGCGAGGAAATCGACGTCTCCGATGTCGCGCACGGCATCCTCGAAGGCGTTGATGAACTCGCGCCCGATGA
>VGLH01000235.1 GCA_016866785.1 Candidatus Poribacteria bacterium | reverse complement strand
TCGGGTTCGTCTGACAAGACGGTGCGGTTGTGGGACGTGGCGTCGCGCCGGGAAGTCGCGGCACTCGCGGGGCATACTTCTGATGTCTTGTCGGTATCTTTCAGCCCGGACGGTCGGACGCTCGCCTCGGGTTCGGATGACAATACGGTGCGGTTGTGGGACGTGGCGTCGCGCCGGGAAGTCGCGGCGCTCGCGGGGCATACGGAACCGGTCTTGTCGGTGTCTTTCAGCCCGGACGGTCGGACGCTCGCCTCGGGTTCGTATCAAGAGGTGCGGTTGTGGGACGTGGCGTCGCGCCGGGAAGTCGCGTCGCTCGCGGGGCATAGGTCCTATGTCACTTCGGTGTCTTTCAGCCCGGTCGGTCGGACGCTCGCCTCGGGTTCGGGTGACACGACGGTGCGGTTGTGGGAGCTCGTCGAGTTCGAGTCGCCCGACGCGACCCCCGTCGCGGCAACCCCATCGGCATCGTCGGCGTCTGCATCGCCTGTGCCGGCGCTGCCACCCGCGCTGTCTGTGACCACGTCGTTCGTGGAACCTTCCGGAAACGACATCCTCGACGCGAACGAACAGGCGGCGGTTCGGGTCTCCTTCAGGAACGACGGCGGTGGGAATGCGTACGCCGTCGCGGCGAGCGTCACGCTCTCCGGCGCGACTGGCGCGTCGTCCTCGTCGGAGGTCTATATCGGCGAGGCGCCCGCTGGCGAGTCGAGAACCGCCGAGATCCCCCTGCGGGCGACGGAGTCGCTGTCATCGGGTAGTCTGAAGGTCTCGCTGTCTTTCCGCGAGGCGAACGGTTTCGCTCCCGCGCCCGTCGAAGTCGTCGTCGAGACTCGCGCCTTGTTGCCGCCGAGACTGGTGCTGGTGGACGTCGGCGTCGAGGATACGTCCGGCAACGGCGTCATCGAGCCGGGCGAGGTCGTGACGCTCGTCGCGCGGGTACAGAACCTGGGCGCGGGCGTCGCGCGCGGCGTCGTCGCGGCGCTGGGCGTCGGGGAGTACGTGTACGCGTCTGAGGGGTCGTCCTTCCGCGTCGATATCGGCGAGCTCGCTTCCGGCGAATACCACGACGCGCGGTTCCGCCTGTTCACTGCGCCCGCAGCGACGACGCTCGGGTTGACGCTCGATCTCCTTGAGGCGAGGGATGCTCACGCCGTTCGCGGTCTTGCGCTCGAGGGTATCGCGTTCAACCGTCCGGTGCAGAGCGTTCAGCAGGTCGTCGTGCGCGGACGGACGGAGAACATCGCGCTGCCGGAGCAGGCGGGCGGACTGTCCATCGACATCGAGCGCGACTTGCCACGGGCAGGCAGCCCGAACCCGAACGGGATTGCCGTCGTTTTCGGCGTCGAGAACTATCCGAAGACGCCCGGCTCGACGGGACTTCCGACGGTTCCCTACGCTCGTCGAGACGCGCAGTGGGTCAAAGAATATCTCGTTACGACGCTCGGATACGACGAGGTGAACGTGTTGCTCCTCACGGATCAGGAAGTCACCAAAGGTCAGTTCGATAGGGTCTTCGGCGAGAAGGGCTGGCTTGAACGACGAGTCGCGACGCAGGATGACTCCGACGTGTTCGTTTATTTCTCGGGTCACGGCGCGCCGCTTCCGACGCCGGACGGCGTGAAGCCGATGCTTGTGCCGTCTGACGGCGATCCGAACTACGCGGGGAACACGTGCGTTTCGCTCGATGGGTTGTTGGAGCGTCTCGCGTTGATGAAGGCACAGCAGGTGATTGTCGTTCTCGACAGCTGTTTCAGCGGGGGCGGACGGGCGACGGAAACAGCGGATGCGCCGATGATCCTCGCAGACGCGCGACCCGTTGTCATTGACATCAATCCTGTCGAGGCGGCGCTGGCGTCGGGCGTCGCCGTGTTCTCGGCGGCATCGGGAGCTCAGGTGAGTTCGTCCTATCCGGCGATGAAGCACGGTCTGTTCACATACTTTTTCCTCAAAGGTCTCCGCGGCGACGCGGACGCAAACAACGACAAGCGCGTGACGGTCGGCGAGATGGGCGAGTACGTGCGGAAGGAAGTTTCCTACGTCGCTCCGCGCGTCGTTGACCGCGAGCAGACGCCGACGCTTCAGGCTTCGGATGAAGTGAAAGCGCGGGTTCTCCGGTAAGAGGAACACGATATGAAGACTCCGTCGCGCGCGCGAGCCGATTGAGCTCTCGTCGTTGGAGTAGGAGAAACCGAGATGAAACGCATTCTGCTGTGCGCCGCGCTTCTCGTCGTCTTTGCGCCGGGTTTACTTGGGCAGGAGGCGGAGTTCAAGCGCGACCTCGCTCGCGCGAAGGAGATCGCGGCGCAGTTCGCCCCGAAGGACGAGTTCGAGACGACCGCCGCCTACGAGGCGCGCCTTCGACAAGCCGAGGCATTCCGTCCCGCGCTCGACGCGATTCAGGCTAAGGAGTACATCCTCGACGTGGATATCACGGTAGGAACGTACAACGCGGATCGCCAGACCTTCCCGGTGACGGCGTCGCGCAAGGACTATCTGGAACCGGTGTCGTCAACGCTCTCCGTGCCGCTCTCCATTGCCCGGACGATGAAGTCGCGGCTGAAGTCGGCGAAAGGCAGATTCCGGATTTGGCGCGGGATGCCGCAGGTGCGCGCGTTGTGGGTCGAGGTTGGCGGGAAGGCGCTGGCGATTCCGGTGGAGTGGGTTCCCGGTCCGGTTCTGCGCTACGAGGAAGACAGACGGGTCACGGCGCTCGCGTTCAATGCCGACGGTTCGCTCTTGGCATCAGGCGGGGGAGGTGATTCACGCCTTGAAGAGAAAAGCCATGTGAATCTCTGGGACATGCGGACGTTCACTCGAATAGCGATGCTTGAGCACCCGGACAAGGCGCGTTTTCCTTGGTGGATTCCGATGGTTGCCTTTAATGCCGATTCGACTGTGCTTGCGGCGACGTTTTGGGACGAGCGCGCGGTTGTTCGGTGGGATCTGCCGAGTCTTTCCGTACTTCCGGTACTTCAGCACGCCAACCGCGTCAATGGCGTTGGGTTCAATGAGGACGACAATGAAATCGTCGTTGTCGACGAAGGTCTGATTTTTGTCTGGGACGCCTTGAAAAACGAACTCAAGAGACAATACCGCCATCATCCTTCGGCGATTGGAGGACGTTCTCGTATTGCACCCGACGGAAAACACGTTCTCCTGATCAAGAGCGATG
>VGLH01000234.1 GCA_016866785.1 Candidatus Poribacteria bacterium | reverse complement strand
CAACCCGCTTCGTGAGCCAGACGAGGTTGTCCCTGTCGCGGACGAGCCGCCCAACTGGACGTCCGCCGGCGCGGACCGTTCTTGCTTCTGCCCGTTTCATGTGTTACATTCTCCGGGTACATACTGTGTAGTGGCCTCATCCATTCGCGGTTTATGCCGCGTCGGCTGGGGCTTTCTTATGTGCGTCGTACGTGTCGACGAACTCGTCGATGTCCGCCAGCACGACGCCCAGTGCTGACGCGATCTTCCGCGCCTGATGTTCCGATGCGCGAAAGCGACCGTTTTCGATGACCGCGTAGGTGGCGACATTGATCCTTGCGGCCGCCGCCACCTGGACGTGGGTCATCGCACGTTGCTTGCGAAGGTAACGGAGTGTCACATGTACCTCCTTGTCTCAGACTGCACTAGGACCCAAACAGCAACTCTATCGCATCCAGTATACCAATGGGTGCGCCTGATGACAAGAGTATATGCATGGAGAATCCAGTAGGCATGCTGGTCTAATGTACTTTCGTCCTGAGATTCCCCAGGAATAGTACGGATTCTGATGGATCCATGACTACCGTTCCCGTGCCCATGGCCAACGACATAGGCGGGGACTGACACTGCACTCGACCGTGCCAGGTGCAGAGTGCCAGGTGCAGATAGGACAAGTCGTATGGAGCGAACACACGTGTGTCTGCTGGTGGCGGAGCGACTCGCGATCGAGCACGGCAGGATTCCCACCGTTGAGGCACTGAGGCGAGAAGCCCAAGTCGCGAACGCGACCGCCAGCAAGGTCCGCAAAGCCATCGACCAACAGCTTCGGGAGCAGATCGTCGAACCAAACCATCTGCTTCGCTGGGTCCGCGTTGCCGAGCATGCCCAGGCGGAGGTCGGGGCTCTGACCGACCTCCTCGTGAACGAGGGGTCTGGCTGGGTCTGGCGCACTGTTGAGCAGGAGCGCGTTGCCACTCCAGATAGGGCCCGCGTAGGCAAGCGTCAGACGCTCGATATGGAGCGCTCACGCGAAGCCCTGTGGAACACGTGGCGTCTGATATACCGCCAAGGCGTCGCCGCCTCGTGCCTTGATCGCAGTCGCATCGAGTTGCCGTCCATGTGGAAGGATGCGCCCGAACAAGTGGCGTGGTCCACATGGGCATCATTCCATGCTGCTGCCGGCTTCGTGGCGAACTACGGCAAGCCACAACCGCCCCCCGACCTGCTAGCGGACCTGCTGGACGCGATTCAGCCGATGGCGAACCGGCGGGTGTACGACCGATTCGGCGTCCCAGTCGCCCAGCAAGTGAAGTCATTGATGTCGAGCATCAACAATCTCGTGTTCACAGCACGACGGCAGCGGAGGGTGTTCCGCCTGTACAGCGTCGATGAGGAAAGGTGGATTCCGTTTCGGTTTGGCGTGTCGCGGTACGAGATTCTCGACTCAGACGACCTTGCCGCACCAGCCGAGTCCAGAGGTTGGGACAGAATAGGAGTGCGGATACTGTCCTTGGAGGATGCTGCTGCACTCGCGTACGGCGTCCCACTGCGTGAAGACGGTTCCGTTGACCAAGGGCTGAGGAGACGTTCCACAGAAGCGTTGCGCAAACGGTTGCAGCGGAAACCTGCCGAGGCACGGCGGGTCTTCAGGATAACGCCGAAGCCCCAGGGACGAGGCGTGGGGATGTACTACTTCACGTGGCAGTTCAAGTTCCTCAAATGGCTTGACAGCGACGCGTGGCGAGGAAGGCGGGCTCGACGCAGCAGAAGGATGAAGACGACGAGTTAGCTCCCCAGTCCGACAGGGCAGTACTATGCACGCTAGGGCTGCCCTATTGCGCCCGTGTTCGTCTGGCGCCGAATCATGTCTGCAGGCCGCAGCGGACGGTCGACCGGGCTACACCCGAACCACCGACGCTGGCGTGGTTTGTGCTGCTGGGCCAATCGCGATCGCCGAGTGCTTGTGGCCCCTATCAGAGCCAGTTGCTCATTCCTGGGTATGCGTATATGGTCTGCTGCGAGGGCATAGGCAGAACCCATCGTATCCGCCGAGTGCTCACCCAAGCTCTTGCGGCATCTCCTAGTGGTCAGTTACTTTGGAGACTTCGTCTTCCCCCCACCTCCATCCTCCCCCACGCTTCGCGGGGGGAGGAGGCTATGTCCCCTCCCCGTTGCATGGGCTGAGAGGGGTAGGGTGGGGGTTGGACAAACCGACAATTCACTGTCACTGACCACTAGGTGTGGAACCGGGTACCTGGCGTTGCAGACTTCGAATGGAGTTCTCATGGACGCTTTCCAACTGAACGAGCGCATTGTTGAGCAGTACTCGCACTACGTCCGCGGCTTCCTACATATACAAGACCCCCATACCTTCGGGCAGGTCGAGCGGGAACTCCTCGGCGCGCGTCCCCTCTGGCCGGATGCGCTGATCCAATTGAATCCCGCTTACGAATCCGCTGAGACGATCGTAGACCTCGTGGGGTGTAATATCCTTCATCCTCAATGCGCCGAGATCTTTCGAGACGCCTCCGGCAATCCGCTCCGTCTCCGACGGCACCAACAGGATGCGGTGATTCGAGCCCTTCAACGCAGGAACGTTCTGCTCACAAGCGGCACAGGTTCCGGGAAGACGCTTGGTTATCTGCTGCCGATCTTCCATTCCATCCTGACCGACGGGTCCCCAAAACCGTCCGTCCGCGCGATTCTCTTGTATCCGATGAACGCGCTGGTGAATTCCCAGTACGACGCGCTACGCCGACTTGAGGAGCAATTCTCGGAACAGACGGGGAAGCCGATGCCCGTTCGATTCGCGTGTTACACCGGCCAAGAGAAAGAGGATGAAAGAACACGAACCCAACAATCGCCTCCGCACTTGCTCCTGACCAACTACATGATGTTGGAACTGATGTTGCTCCGCCGGGACGAGCAGGATTTCCTCTCCGAGAACGTGAATATCATCGTCGTCGATGAATTGCACACCTATCGCGGTCGGCTTGGCGCCGACATGGCTCTCCTCATGCGCCGAGTGCGGCAACGATGCCGCAACCCGAGTCTTCGTTTCATCGGTACCAGCGCAACGATGGCATCCGGTGGAACGCGGCAGGAACGCCGTTCTGTAGTCGCCGGATTTGCTCAGCAGCTCTTCGGCGTCGAGGTCGAATTGGGCGATGTCGTCGAGGAAACGCTCGAACGACTCATCCCACACGATACGCC
>VGLH01000233.1 GCA_016866785.1 Candidatus Poribacteria bacterium | reverse complement strand
TACCCGGAGGTTCTCGGACTGCGAATGCCCAAGCCGACGCTCGTCCTGAACAACACGCACGATCAGTTGTTCACCGTGCCGGAAATGGAACGCGCCGACCGGATGATGGCGGACGCCTACGAGCGCATCGACGCGTCGGATCGGTATCGGTGCTCGTTCTACCCGGGTCCGCACAAGTTCGATCTGGACATGCAGGCGGAGGCGTTCGAGTGGTTTGATCGGTGGCTAGGGGGATGAACTCCGACGGAATGGTGTTTCCGGATCGATGAGACGACGTCCGCCCGGCGTGCGTATCCTTACTGCCCTCTGCGGGTCAGTTGACGCGGCGGAGATGGGTGATGCGTACGGAGATTATCTGCGGCGACTGCACGAAGTGGCTCGACGCCCCGATGCTGGCGAGCCGTGGCATCGACCGTCCGGTCGATCTGACGTTTCTCGATCCGCCATTCAACCAGGGCAAGGACTACCATGGCCACGACGACGACATGCCCGACGGCGACTACTGGGCATGGATGACGGACGTCTGTTCGCGCATCCGTCAACTGTCGTCCGACGGCGCGGCGCTCTACTTCATGCAGCGCGAGAAGAACACGGAGCAGGTTCTGCGCACCGTCCGCGAATCCGGTTGGACGTACCAGAATCTGGTCGTATGGAAGAAGAAGACATCGGCGGTTCCCGGCACGCACCGCTACGGCAAGCACTACCAGATCATCGCGTTCGCGACGAATGGAGCTCGGCCGCGTATGTTCCACCGCCTTCGGATCGACCCGCCGCTCCCAGCCGGATATCGGTACGAGCGCGAGAACGGCGTGTTCGTCACCGATGTCTGGGATGACATTCGGGAACTCACATCCGGCTACTTCGCCGGAGATGAGGCGATCCGCGACGACGATGGCGCGCGGGCCCACAAGCAGCAGTCGCCTGTCCAACTGCTGCTGCTGCGTATCCTGCTGTCATCGTCGAAACCGGGCGACGTGGTCTTGGACCCGTTCGCCGGGACGGGCACGACCCTGGTCGTCGCGCGGCAGTTGGGGCGTCTCGGCGTGGGAATCGAGTTGAGTCCGGGAAATGTCGAGATCGTCAAGCATCGCCTTGCCGAGGAACGGGCAGCCGACGACGTGACGCGGTTCTACAACGAGTACGTCCACACGGAGGGACTCGAGCGGATATGGGGCGAAGCGATCCGTCCGAGTAGACGCGACGCACCGGAACTGCAGCGCGAACTGTTTGACAAGACTGGGATCGGAAAGACCGATCCGTGAGATGCTCGATCTTCCATCTCTTCGCGCATCTGGCGGCGAACTCGCACCGTCTGAAGACCGTCAGTGCGCTGACTAGTTACCCGTTCCCTACCGGCGTGCTTGACTACCCCAACTTGGCGATCGCGTTCGAAGAGGCCGGCGCTCCTGCCAGCCATCACGGACTGTCAGTGGTCAACATCATCCATCGACTGAACGGACCCTTTCTCGGCTACCAGACCGCGTTGTAGGAGTGTTCAGCGGCAATCGCTTGCATATCGCTCTCTCAGAGCGTACTGCTCCTGCAGAACCCCGTCCGGGGTGAGCAGTGGAACACTCTCCCGATCTACGGCGTTGACCATGGTGATCGCACCACCCGTCCACTAGACACGATCCGTAGAGCGTCACAGTACGGCAAGACGTGGGAGCGCGACCGATGAACCCCTATCCTGTTGCTCTCGAAGACGCTCTTTGTGCGATGCCTTTCACGATGGCTCGCGTCGGGCGCGGGGCTCTTGTGCTCGGCGACTGCTTGGACGTCCTGCGGCACCTTCCCAGCGATGCGGTGACGCTGGCAGTCACCTCACCGCCCTATCTCAATGCGATCAACTACTCCGGCCACGTGGAGAAGCTGTCCGGAAAGAAGACGCGCTGGGAGCGAGAAGCCGTCTCGTACGACGAGTACCGTGAGTTCCTAGTGGAGAGGTTCAAGGAGCTCTTTCGAGTCATCCACCCGGGCGGGCACAACGTCGTGAACATCGCCCCGGTGGGGTGGCAGGGGCGTCGGACGCCGCTGCCGTTCCACTTCGTCGGTTGGATGGAGCAGTTGGGCTGGACTTTCAAGGAAGACATCGTTTGGGAGAAGCCCATCGCGCGTGACCGCCGTTCGGGCGTGCTCATGCAGCATCCCTACCCTGGCTACTACTACCCAAGCCTAGTTGCGGAATACGTTCTCGTCTTCCAGAAGCCGGGCCCCGCCCGTGATCGGGACAATATCTATTGGTTTCGGTCCGAAGACGAGAAGGAATGCAACCGGCTGAGACTGACCGATTACCAGGGTGAGAAGAGCAAGAACGTCTGGAAGGTGCGTCCCCTCGCTCCCCAGGAGAATCTGCATCCATGCCCGTTCCCGACAGAGCTCGTCGGGCGGGTGATTGAGTTCTACTCTTACAAGGGGGATTGGGTGCTCGATATCTTCACCGGCAGCGGGCAAACCAACATCGCCGCTGAAGAGCGGGAGCGGAGGCACATCGGCATCGACACGACGCGCGAGTACTTCGATTACGCCGAGGGGCGTCTGCGCGACGCCTTGTCTCAGCAGCGCCTGTTCGAGACGGGAGCCGAGTATGATGTCGATCCGCGCCCAAGTTGAGAGCATTCGCTACGACGCTCGGATGATGGCGCGGATTCCATGCTTCACCGATGAGGATGTGCGACGAGGGACCGCCTTCCGCAGAGGCGCGTTCCAACTAGAGCGCAAGTCCTATTCGTACGGCGTCAGCCACTGGGTCACGCCCAAGCGCACGCGAAGCTACCCCTACGGTCGGATCTACGACACGATCCCGGCCGCCAGGCGCGTGACGATCATTCCCGTGTGCAAGGATGAGGGATTCGACGGCGATAGAGACTTCATCCAGTGGGATAGCGTCTCGCTGATGAGCCTTCTTGGCGTCTACGTCGTGCTTGCTTACTACACCGATGCCAAGAAGAGCCCGAGGTACGCCGACAAGATCACGGCTCAGCGGTTCGACACGAGTTATGTCCTAGCTCGCCTCGACGAACTCGATACCTACCACAGTGACGCACTGCACTGGAACCTATCCGAGCTCTACGACCGACTGCCGGGAATCGCCGATCTTGCCGCGTCTTCGTATGACAACATGGCGGCGAGACTTGGTGTGCGGATGCATGACAGCGCCTCCCTGCGCGCGCGTGTCGATCAGCTGCGTCGAGATGTGACAGAGTTCCGGGACGCGTCAAGGCATGGGTCGATGCGGGCAC
>VGLH01000232.1 GCA_016866785.1 Candidatus Poribacteria bacterium | reverse complement strand
CTACGGCTCCAACTGGCAGGACCCGCCCGTCGGACGCGTCGAGTTCTGGCGGAACCTTTCGCGCTGATGCGAGTGTGAGGGAGAGCATGACGACCTATCGCGCCGGAGTCATCGGGCACACGGGACGGGGCAACTACGGACACGGACTCGACACGGTCTATCTCGACGTCGCGGAGACGGAGATCGTCGCTGTCGCCGATGCGGACGGGGTAGGACTGAACGCCGCCGGGGAACGGCTCAAGGTTCCCGCGAAGGCTCGATACGCCGACTACCGCGAGATGCTTCGGCGCGAGAAGCTCGATCTGGTGAGCGTCGCGCCGCGATGGGTCGATCAGCATCGCGACATGGTTATCGCGGCGTCACAGTCCGGCGTCAAGGGCATCTACTGCGAGAAGCCACTGGCGCGAACGGCGCGGGAAGCCGACGAGATGGTGCGCGCGTGCGACGAGAACGGCGTCAAGATCGCCGTCGCGCACCAGACGCGCGCGCATCCGTTCATCGCCGAAGCGAAGCGCATGATCGCCGACGGAACCATCGGCGAGATCCGCGAGCTCCACGGGTTGGGGAAGATGGACAGCCGGGGCGGCGGGCAGGACCTGATGGTTCTCGGCACGCATATCCTCGACCTGATGTGCTACTTCGTCGGGACGCCGCGATGGGTTCAGGCGTCGGTGCTTCAGGACGGTCACGACGCCGGGCGGCGGGATGCGCGGCTCGGCGACGAGCACATTGGGCCCATCCTCGGGAACTGCCTGCACGCGACGTATAGCTTCGCGGGCGGCGTGCTGGGCCACTTCTTCTCGCGCAAGGAAGGGAACCGGTTCGCGAACCGGTCGATGGGTCTGCATATCCTCGGCAGCGACGGAATCCTCGCCTACCGAGGCGGATACCTGATGCACTACCCGCATCCGTGCTGGACGCCGGCTCCGTCCGACTCGGAGTGGCGCGTCGTCTGCGAACCGGCGGGGCACTCGGTCGAGTCGCTGAACGCGCCGCTCGTCCGTGACCTGATCGCCGCCATCCAGGAAGACCGCGACCCGTTGTCGAGCGGACGGGATGCTCGATGGAGTCTGGAGATGATCCTGGGCGTTTACGCTGCGCACCGGAACGGTCGGACGGCGTTCCCGCTGGTGGACCGCGACCATCCGCTGCGGGACTGGGTCGCATAGCGCACTCGGGGCGCAGCGATACTGCTCTGGGATGCGTGCGCTCCTCCCAGGAACCGAGCAGCTCCGCGTCTTGCCGTTCGGTCCCTGTCAGTCCCCGTCCTTGCCATCCCCAAACTGGATGTACAGCTGACCGTGTTCTGCGTCTTTGGGTGAGCCGCGCTTCCTGCGGGCCAACTGGTCCAGGCGATACTCCTCCCACGACCTGAACCGCCTTGCTGTCTGCCATTCGTCGTCGGTGAGAGGCGCGCCCTTGTGCCGCTCGAACTCGCGTCGGCGATGCTGCTGATATGCCTCCCACGAGGCGAAGCGCTGAGCTGTCTGCCACTCCACGTCGGTGAGCGGGGCCCCCTTCTTCTGCCCGAACGCGTGGCGTCGGAACGTCGCCCACGATTCGTATCGCTTGGCCTGGGACCATTCATCGTCGGTTAGGTCGCTGCCCTTCTCGTGTCCGAACGACGTGCAGCGTCGGTGCTCCGCCCATGATTCGAACCGCTTGGCGCTCTGCCACTCGTCGTCGCCTAGCGAGCTGCCCTTGTCCTGCTCGAACGAGTACCGCCGGTACTCCGTCCACGACTCAAACCTCTTGGCGACCTGCCACTCGTCGCCCGTGAGCTTGCTGCCCTTTTCCTGGCTGAACGACACGTGCAGTTGGTATTCCGGCCACGACTCGAAGCCTTTGGCGTTCTGCCATTCGTCGTCCGTAAGGTCGCTGCCCCTCTCCTGACTGAACGACACGTGACGTTGATATTCCGCCCACGAGTTGAACCCCTGGGAGCTCTGCCATTCGTCGTCGGTGAGAGGCGCCCCCTTCTCCTGCTCGAACGACGCATGGCGTTGGTGCTGCGACCAGGAAACGAACTGCTTTGCTTCTCGCCATTCATCGTCAGTGAGTGGCGCGCCTTTCTCCCGCGAGTATAGGTATCTGCCGTACACGTCCCATGGCGTTGGCAATGGCTGGGCAGTCTGGCTGTGCATGTCGGCATTGAAGAGATCATTGTGCAGGACGTAGTACTGATGCTTGCCGTCCGCACGGTCGTGCATTTCGTAGACATGGAGCTCGCTTCGGCAGTCGTTGTGGTACATGGGCGAGCTCTCGTGCCATTCATCGAACACGTTCGCCACCGTGTACTCGGCAGGCGCAAGGTGGACGACCTTGACGAACTGGCGCATGCTGTCAAGTTCGTCCCCCGTCAGACGGTGTCCGTCCTTGTGCGAGAACGGTACGCAGGCATATCGTCTAGCGCCGTCGAGAGTCGTCACTCCGACGCATCGCCCGATGCGAACGACGGAGCCGCGTGGGTACCTGGGGCGAGCCATAGTATGCTGTTTCGTGAAGTTCGCTGTTTGATTAGTGTTCAGCAACGGATAGCAGGTGACTGGAATCCCGTCAAGTCGCGCGAATTGCGTGAACGCGCGTCACACGAGCGTCTATTGCGCCGAGTGCGCCGCGATGATCGTCTCCAGCGCGATCTCGTGGGCGCGGACGCGGGGTTCCAGGGCAAGCGAGCTGGGCGTCTCCGACGTGACGAGGTGGGACGTGTGCCGCTGGAACAGCGCAATGGGGATGCCCGCGCCGCGTCGGTCGGCTGCGCGCGTGTCCGGCGGAAGGATGACGCCGTTCAAGGCCTCCATGCCCTCGATCTCAGGGCGTGTGTCGATCGGACACACCTTCGCGGCTCGCCGGGTGATCTCCGGTCCTACAGGCTCGCCGTCACGACGCAGCTCGTAGAGGTAGTACCCCGGGCTCTCCCAGTCCTCGTGCAGGTCGATGAACGCCTCGAAACGCCTACCGGCGACCAGAGCGCGGACGGCGGCGATCTCCGGCAAGTTTTCCCGGTCGAACGCCCAGTTCAGGTCGATGTCCTGCCGGTTGTGCCGGGACTCGTGGACATACCCCCACGGGTTAAGGCATGGGACCACCTCGAACCGGAGGCGGTCGAGCCAGGGCGCGTGTCCCGTCTCGATGAACGCGAGCGCGGCTTCGACGCCGGCGGGCTCGTCGCCGTGCGTTCCGCCGAACACGAGGATCGTCGGTACGCTCTCGTCGCGAGATAGGCGCACGCACTGGATCGGGTA
>VGLH01000231.1 GCA_016866785.1 Candidatus Poribacteria bacterium | reverse complement strand
CGGCTCAAAGCCTACGTCGGACGCATCTGCAACCGCTTCCAAGACGGAACCGCCATCGGCGATGCCGATCTCAGGAATGCCTGCATGGGCTGAAGTTTGATGGATGACACGTTCCCGAAGGCGGTCAGTCCAGACCGACGGTCTGGACGAGTGGGAGGAGGTCATTGACGCCGTTCACACCACGCAGAAAAGCCGAGGACTCAACCTGCCCTTCTTCTTCAACTTCAGCATCGACGGCTACGGGCCCGGCACCAGCTACTGGCAGACTGTGAAGGACCTCACGGGCGATCTCTGGGAGACGAACCCCTATCCGCCGCCCTCGGTGCGATACTGGCGTTGGGTGCCCCCGCAATGGCTCAAAGACGCCATCAACAAGAAGTCGCAAGGAGGCAGGTTCCCCGACGATGCGATCCGGATTCTCCAGCCCTGGTACTACCCATGGGAGCAGAACCAGTGGAACTACACGACGCTTCCGCCGTGGTTCAAGTGGCATCAGGCGATCGCGACGCTCAATGACACATTCCCTTACGCAACGAATCGCGACCTTCAGATACAACCGGTCATCCAGTCCGGGGACATCGAACCGCCTACCGACCCGTGGCTTCCGGGTCACGCCGATATGCACAAGCAGATACGCGTCCTGCTCGACATGGAGCCCAAGAACCGGATCACGGCGCTGTGGTTCATCGGTTGGACGATCAACGGCAATCCCAGATGGAGCGGCGACGAGGAGTTCGCGAAGGAGCTAGGCTGTGCATGAACCGGGTAGGATCGCGTATCGCATCGCTGCGGGCATCGCGCTCCTGGCGGTGTTCCTGCTCGTCTGGATGAACGCCGCCGCCGGCATCATCGGCGACCCGGAGGATGGGTCGGCGAATCTGCCCAGTTTGATGTATCTGGGGGCGCTCGGCGTTGGGTTCGTCGGAGCTCTCGCCGCGCGCTTCAGACCACGCGGCATGGCTCTGGCGGCGTTGGTGACGGCGATCGCCCTCATGTCGATCCCCGTGGTGACGCTCATCGCTCTGAAGCCTCTGGTCGCGAGGGAGCCGCACGGAGCCGTGGGGATGTTCGGGCTCAACGCCTTCTTCGCGCTGTTATTCACCGGTTCTGCCCACCTGTTTCGACGCTCCGCAAGCAACCAGCAGCATGGGAACGCGACATGACCATCCCGATCATCCGCGCCGACGAGACGACGGTTCCGCCTGCTTGGGCTCTGTGGCAGCGGCGGCTCTTCGACATCATGGACGAAGCTGGGCTCGCCTTCGTCGAACGCTACACGCGCGAGGACGGCACGCTCATCTGGCGCGACGACTGGCCCGGCATGGACGGCTCCGACGACGCCTACGAGACGTTCTATACCTTCCCGCTCCACTTCGCCCTCGGCGGAGCGGACATCTACCGCGAGCTCGGACAGCGCCTCTGGGACGCCGTCACGTGGCAGTTCACCGAGTACGGGCAGGTACACCGCGAGTTCGACGCTTACTACGACTGGATGCACCACGGCGAAAGCTCCCTTTACTTCTACTTCCTTCCGTTGGCGGAGCCCTACGACCTGCGGAACCGACAGCGAACCGCCCGATTCGCCGACTTCTATACGGGCGACGACCCCGACGCGCCCAACTACGACCGCGAACGCCGGCTCATCCGCAGCCCCATCAACGGCAGCCGGGGTCCCCGACTCGAAATGACCTTCGAGGACTGGTCCACGCACCGCTGGGTGCTCAGCAACCCCATCTTCGGACTGCCGTTCGAGGACATCCCCGGCGTGCCGGGACCCTCCGCCGACTGGAACGACGACGAGACATTCCGCCGCATCCTCGACGCGATGAACGCCCGCATGGCGCGTGGCGATGTTCCGCTGAACCTGATGGCGACCTCCCTCGTCGCCCACGCCTATGTGATGACCGGCGAAGGGCGATACCGCGATTGGGTTCTCGATTACCTGGACGCGTGGGTAGACCGCGCTCGGCGCAACGGCGGACTCCTACCGGACAACGTGGGACTCTCCGGCGAGATCGGCGAGTGCATGGACGGTAAGTGGTGGGGCGGCTACTACGGCTGGCGCTGGCCCCACGGCGGAAGCGTCCTGCTCGAAGCTGCCGCCGTCGGGTCCGCGAACGCGGTGCTCGTCACAGGTGATCCCGCCCATCTCGACCTGATCCGCACGCAGCTCGATCGCCTCTGGACGCTTCGGCGGAAGCACGGCGATGGGTGGCAGACGCCTCATCGGCACACCGACTCCGGCTGGACGGACTTCCGCCCCATGTCGCCGGAGCTGGCGATCCACACGTGGAATCTGTCCGAGTCGCACGAGGACGCCGGGCGGATCCTCCGCGTCCAGGACCCGGAGCGAATGAACCACGAGTTCTCGACGCGCGGCATGGGGCGGGCTCCCAACGCGGCGTGGTTCCGCTACGTGACGGGTCACTGTCCGGACTACCCGCAGCGCGCCCTCGAAGAGACCTACCGCGACGTGTGCCGCGCGATGGAGCTGATTCGCTCCGACCGCGAGGACCCGACGACCATCTATATCCAGCACTGGATTCCACGGAACCCCGTCGTGTGCGCCGTGCTCGCCCAACTGACGACCGGGGCTCCCTATCCGATCTACCACGGCGGACTGCTCCACGCCCGCGTGCGCTACTACGACGCCGACCGCCGCCGCGCCGGGCTCCCGGTGGATGTCGCCGCGCTTGTCGAGTCCGTCGCGCCCTCCGCGTTTCGGCTGACGCTTGTCAACACGAGTCCCCAGCACGTCCGCACGGTCATCGCGCAGCCGGGAGCATTCGGGGAACACGAGTTCGCAGCCGCGCGAAACGCCGCGTCCGGCGAAGAGCATCGAATCGACGGGTCTTGGCTCACGGTGCAGCTCGCCCCGGCTGCAAGCATCACGCTCGACGTCTCGACGCGCCGATTCGCGAGATCGCCGAGCTTCGACACGCCCTGGCGCACGCGCGCCGACGCCCCCCGGATCGCTCTCCGCGATCCGTCGGACGACTCGCGCAACGTCATCTACCAGTGGGAGACCGACCATCCGCTGAAGCCGGCTGAGGAGAATCCGCTGGACCCCGGCTGCTCGTAGCCCCCTCACTGGATGCAGCGATTGCCCTTAGTGTCTATCTCAATCGACGAATGCAGTTATCCGATGGTCTCCTGTGAGTTCGTCGATTCAGGAGTCTATCGCGTGCAAACGACCGACGATGCCAAGCCGGAACCCAAGCCGGAACCGACGATCTGGGCGGTTCCCGACGACATGTGGGAGATCATCGAGG
>VGLH01000230.1 GCA_016866785.1 Candidatus Poribacteria bacterium | reverse complement strand
CTCGCGACAGGTGTTCCTCCAAGCCCAATCGGTCGAACACGGTCTGGCGGTCGGAGCCGGGCGTGTCGTCCCTCAGCGCGTAGCGGTCTGGGCGCACTTTGAGGTGGAACACGGTCCCGTACTGCCGTTCCTCGATCTCCTGGGTCGTGAGCGGCGGTCCGAACGTTTGGGTCACGCCATCGAGGTCCGTGGCGGTGACGAACACGTCAAGCAATGGCGCGGGACCTGCGCTGGGGGAAGCCGTGGCGGAGATGCTCCGAAGCGCTTCCTCCAGTAGGTATACGTAGTGTTCGGAATCGAGCAGCGACCGGGGCTTGGACGACTTCCGATCGATCAGCTCGAGCAGGTCGCCTTTCTTGACCCAGAGCGTCTCGAGCGGTTTGAGGTCTCCCTGGGTGGCGAGAGCGACGCCGAGGCATATGCCGTTGATGCCGCCCGCCGAACTCCCGGAGATGATGTCGATCACCGGTCTGGTGTGAGCGAGCTCCAAGAGGCGGCGATACGCCCGGGATTCCGGTCGGAAGCCTTCTCCCTGGGAATCCGCCGACGGATACGACCGCAGGAGCCTCAGAAACTCATAGACGACGCCGTAGATGTAGATGGCGAGCGAGACGCCCCCGTACAGCACCAAGCCGATCCTGAGTTCCTTGTCGTGGTCAGTGTGTTCATCCATCGCACTCTCCTTGCCGTCGGTTCCTCCTGAGTGGTCTGTCATGTTGCACTCTCGTGGATCGTGCCTTCCCCTCACCCCGACCCTCTCCCACGAGGGGAGAGGGCGTTTGGGTTCCTTCTCCCCTTGCGGGAGAAGGTTAGGATGAGGGGTGAGCTCGGTGTCCGCGCTGACACACCCCTCGACTCTGACGCGGGCTAACCTGGTCTAGACCCCCAGCGCTGCCCTGGTCGCAGGACCGACGATCCCATCGACGTAGAGTCCCTCGCGCCGCTGGAAGGCGCTGACGGCGTCGCGCGTCTGGGGTCCGAAGATGGTGTCCACATCGACATCGAATCCGTGGCGGGCAAGGGCTTCCTGGACGACGCCGACATCGCTGCCGCGCATCGGCGGGACCCTGAGCTTGAGAAGCCGCTCCGTGTCGTCCGCCGCCGAGACGCGGAACGGTGGTCTCGCCATCAGCGCCGCCTCGTCGATCCGTACGCCGCAGACCCAGATCGGGAGCTCCAAGTCCCACTTCTCGTCCTCGATCAGGCTCGTGAAGGCGCGCATGCGGTAGGTCGTGCGCGACAGCGGCGGGTTGGACGCCGCCAGCCATCCCTCTCGGACTGCGATGTACCGCTCGATCCAGACCCGTTCGCCGATGTCCGACACGCTGCCATGCCGGGCGCTGGTGCGGTTCCGCATGCGTCCCCATGACCCATGAACGTGGCTGTCGTAGACGACGGCAACGCCAAGGGGTTCCAGGATTCCGAGTCCGCTGGCGGCGCGGGCGCTGGGGTCCCAGTAGACGCGGTCGAAGAAGGCGTCTTGGACGTCCTGCATGATGGGATCGCTGCCGGCGCGCTTGAGCAGGTCGTGGAAGCGAACATCACCGTCGAGGGTCAGGTCGGCGGCGTCGAGCCGGTCGAGGTAGGCGCGCAGATCGTCCGCGTAGAGGGCATTGGGATCATCGCAGTAGCGGGCGACCAGGAGAGCCAACCCTCCTTGGGTGAGCGTCGTCTGGGACCTGCCGTAAGTGAGGTGTCCGCTGTCGCCACGGATCAGCGTGACTTTGCCGTAGTCTCCTTGTGGGGAGCCTGTTTCGAAGACGTTGACGATGGCTTGGGCGGTGTCTTTGGCGAGACTGGTCGGACGGTTCATGGGGGCTCCTTATCCATCGTCCGTGGAGGGCGATCCCAACACGGCGCGTCGGTACGCCCTCAAACCGTACCTAAAGTAACGAAGTCTGTTGCCCAGGCACAAGCGGCGTGTGATGTGTCTCTGTCGCAGGCTAGTGGTCAGTGACAGTGAATTGTCGGTTTTCCAACCCCCACCCTAACCCCCCCATGCAAGGGGGAGGGGACATCGCCTCCCCCCCGCGAAGCGTGGGAGAGGATTGAGGTGGGGGGAAGACGCAATCTCCAAGGTAACTGACCACTAGTCTGTGCCAAGCCGAATGGAAGGCGGATCGTCCGTGTGGATTCGCAGGTCGTCGATCCAGATACGCTGCGGATGCGGCACGCCGGGACCGAAGTAAGGAGCCATCAGGAACTGGTCGATCTTCATGTCGGGATGCCGTCCCGTGCGGAAGACGACATCGCGGATGCTGTTGAGTCGGAACCGCACGCGGACGCGATGCCAGTCGCGCTTGTCGTAGCGCCCCGGGCTCTCGCCGAATGCGGCGCGGTCGGCTTCCCAGTGCTTGCCGTTGACGTGGACATCGCCGGATCGGTAGCAGGTTCCGTCGCCGTAGCCGTCGGAATCGCCGTTGCACCCGGCGACGGCGCGGCACGCATCGGCAAAAGGAGCCCGGCTCCAGCGGCTGCCGACAGTCCGAGGAATTCGCGGCGGGTGTACATCGGGTCTCCTTTCACCGGTGACGGGTTTCACGCTAGCTGTACGCTCAGGCGAGGCGCGATGCAAGACATTGCTGGGACCGGTGTGTGTTGCGTTCAGCGGCCCAAGGCAAAATCGGTGGTGGAGGTCTCGTCGTGCGCGCCTGCTATGACTACGCTGAATCGGTTGCGCGTGCCCTCGTCAACGATGTCGCGCAGTGTCTGCGCTTCTGTGCTTGAGAACCCGTTCGCCGACGTGAAAGCTCGGAGAGCGGCGTCATCTCCGCGGCTGGAGAAGCTGCCAGCGACCTTCGACGACGTGAGACCGATCACCGGACTTGGGACGTACCGCGTACCGCTCAGTCTGACATCTGCCAAGTTCGTCCACAGCATCATCTTGACCAGCCCGTCTTTGAGGTCTCCCATGTGGGGGAGACGGGCTGTACGGCTATGCTTCTTCTCGATCAGGAAGAGGCGATCCGCTGCAATCCTGCACTCATCGACGGTCTGGCGGTATTCGCCGCCGATGTAGTTGTGCAATGTCAGCTTGGCTTTCTCTCCAGTGGTCACCTCTTTGGGCTGGACCGTCTGTGTTTCTCGTTCCTGTGCCCGCATCGACCCATGCCTTGACGCGTCCCGGAACTCTGTCACATCGCGACGCAGCTGATCGACACGCGCGCGCAGGGAGGCGCTGTCATGCATCCGCACACCAAGTCTCGCCGCCATGTTGTCATACGAAGACGCGGCAAGATCGGCGACTCCCGGCAGTCGGTCGTAGAGCTCGGATAGGTTC
>VGLH01000229.1 GCA_016866785.1 Candidatus Poribacteria bacterium | reverse complement strand
GGGAAATGGTTCGGCGGTTTCATCGTGGACGACCTCGTGCCGAACGCGCGTGCTGTAAGAACAGGCGTCGCGGTCGAGTCGGCATCGGGCGTCCGGTTCTGCGACCACCACGCGGGCGCTCAGGGATTCCTCGGCTCCGAAGGCGACGACCAGATCGCTGTCAACGGCGGGCCCGTCACCCCCTGCTGCTGGATGACGGAATACCCTCTCGGCGACGCCCGCCAGACGCCGGTCCCGGAGATGCTGTTCCGGTACGTCACCGATCCGCTGGCGCTGGCACAGCACCTGGGCGACCCGTCGCTGACGCCGGAGATCGCCTCGCTGGTCTCGCCTGCCCTGGGTAGCGCTCTGACGGATGCCTGGGGGTCCAACGCGCTTCGGAGCGAGTGCGTCGCCTGCCGAGCGTTCACGCAGAACTACGTCTCGATCATGCGTGATGCGGGCTATCCGGCGTACGACACGCTCTGGCGCGACATCCCGGTTCCCTGGAACCACCGAACCGACCCGGAATACGACGTCGCGTTCGCGTCGTTCGTGTGAGTGACGAGGCGGCCTCGCGCCCATCCGCAATCCGAACCTGCCCGCGCGCTCGTAACACTATCTTGACATATTCGTCGTTATTCGGTAGCTTGGTGTCTGGACGCCATCGGGCGATCCGCTGACTTTTCCATCGTCACGGAAAGGAGGTGCCAGGGAGCGGTGTTCGTCGCATGCGTCGGGGCTCCTCTCGTCACGGTTCTCGCCCAGGATGAGGAGACATGCAGGTGAAGCGGCAATTAGTGTGTGGTCTCGCGCTCGCGCTGATCTGCGGGTTCGCGATCGTCTCTCCCGCTCACGCCGTCAAGAAGCTGAAGTACTCTAACGTCGGCGGCGGCGCTCAGGTCTGGTTCGAAGCCGAAGACTTCGACGCCAGGGACTCCGACAAGTACTACAAGCTCCGCAAAGCCGAGGCGAATCTGCCGCTCGAGGCGAACGCCAACGGCGACGCCATTACGAACGCCCAGGGCGCCGGAACGCCTCCGACCGCGTTCCTCCGGTACAACTTCAACATCAGCGTCGCGGGCGGCAAAGCCGGGACGTGGTACTTATGGGCCCGCGCGGTCATCCCGGCGAACCAGTCCGACTGGCTCTGGATCAAGGGAGAGCAGGGGAACACGGTTCCGACGACGACGTTCGACGCGCCCGACACGGCGAAGCATCGCGTGTTCGAGCAGGATGTTCCGCCGCCGTGGGCATGGATGGGAGGCAAGGCGAAGGGAGAGGGCCACGTCCGGCCGTTGCTCGACGGCGACAACGTCATGGTGGTCTTCTGGCGTCAGAGCGACAACACGGACCAGTTCGATACGTTCATGTGGGCGGACAAGGAGGGCTATACGCCCACCGATGCCGACTACAAGGCAGCCAAGGAAGTCAGCGCGACGGCGGTGGATCCGCGCGGGAGAGCGGCGACGGCATGGGCTCTCCTGAAAACGGGCTTCTGAGTCGCCTCGGGCGGAGTCGGGCGGCTGAGGGCTCGACTCCGCACCGATCGGATAGGGAGGGCGAGATGGGACAGAGCGAACGACGGTGCGTGTCTGCGCTGCTGTCGGCCATGCTCCTGTGGGTCGCGGCGTCGGCGCATGCGGTGAAGAAGTGGAAGGTGTCCGACGTCGACGGCGGCGCGCAGATCTGGTTCGAGGCGGAGGACTTCGACGAACGGGATTCGCCGAACATCTACCAACTGCGGAAGGCGGAGGCGAAGCTCGACCTGGAAAAGGACGCATTTGGTGACGCGATCACGAACACACGCGGCGTCGACGGCGGATGGCTCCTCTACCGCTTCGACATCTCCAAGGCTGGAGGCAAGGGCGGCGAGTGGTACTTCTGGGGACGCGTCGTCAACCCGGCGAACCAGTCGGACTGGCTCTGGGTCGTCGGCGTCGATGGGAAGGACATCCCCAAGGCGAAGCCGAAGGAGCTCCAGGACGCCGGGAACGCAGCGGCGCAAGCGGCGAACCGCATCTTCGAGGCGGACATGCCCGCGCCGTGGAAGTGGGACGGCGGAACCCGCGAGGGGCATCGCCACAAGCTGCTCGACGGCGAGAACATCATGATGATCTGGTGGCGTCAGAGCAACAGCACGGACCAATGGGACGTGTTCATGTGGGCGAACAAGTCCTCCTACCGACCGACGGACGATGACTACCGCAACGCCAAAGCGGGTCGGGTTCTCGCGGTCCAACCACGGGATCGACTGGCGTCCGCCTGGGCCGCGCTCAAGTCGGCGCCGTGAGTCGTCTGTTCCGTGGATGCCTTCCGGGTCGAGGGGCACCGTCCCGTCGCAGCGATGCGGTGGATCGCCCGTCTCCTGGCCACGGCGACCCGTCAGGTCGCCCCTACGAAGCGAGCTGTATCTCCGACATGAACGACTGAGCCTGGCGCTGCTACCGCAGGAACGGGAAGGTTCCCTGGTAACCGCGCGGGCGGGAGACGTGCCAGGCTCCCTCGTGCATGGGCGTCAGTTGGTAATGACACACGACGTTGCTGCGCTCCATGTCGTCCCGCTCCTTGGCGCCCTGGTGTGGGATATGGCTGTAGAACACGACGCAGTCGCCCGCCTTCGGATAGATGACGACGTGCTCCTGGGCTTCGCACCACTCCTCGAACTTGGGTCGATCCATCGGATACAGGAACGGCGGTTCGGAGACGTGTCCCTTCTTGATGTACTTCAAGTGTCCCTCGCCGGGCCCGTTGTCCTGGAAGTAGAACGTCGTATTGACGCCGACTGGCGGAACCGCGATCCGATGCTGTGCCGCCTGACGCTTCTCGTGCCAGTAGCCGTAAAAGTCGAGATGCCACTCCTGGAGGTAGGGCCCCGGGTTGATGTGGGCGCGAAGGCTGCGTAGCTGGCACTGCTTGCCCATGAGCGCTTCGAGGTAGGGGCGCACGTTGGGGTGACCGACGAGGGGCGCGTAGGTCTCCGGCTCCCGGTCCAGCAGTGTATCGAACCACATGTTGCCGACCTGATTGAGCCCCTCCTCCCACTGCTGCTCGCGGGCGTAGTTGATCCGCTGACGGATGTGTTCCGTCTCGTCGGGGGTCAGCGCCCCTTCGATGACGATGAAGCCGTTGTCGTCCAGCTCGTCGAGGCGTTCGTCGATGGTCGCCATACCGGTCACCTCATCTTTCGGCGGCTACGGGGCCGCCTGCTCGGCGTTCCACTCGTCGGCGGCGCTCCCGGTCTGCCGCCAGACGCTTCCGTAGGACGGGTTCCTGCCGCGCCATTTGGGCAGGATGAACACGGCGTTCT
>VGLH01000228.1 GCA_016866785.1 Candidatus Poribacteria bacterium | reverse complement strand
ACGTGCTTTGGCTGCCGGGATCGTGACCCGGACGAGGAGCTCGCCCTTCGCCAGCACGGTCTTGCCGGGAGCCGTGCAGAACGCTTCGACCGGCACGTCGCGGGAACCGTTGGGCCCCTGCACGTGGGCGACGGCGCTGTGGACGATCAGGGCGGGGATGGAGTCCGCCGCCGGTGAGGCATTGCACAGGTTCCCGCCGACGCTGGCGCGTCCCTGGATCTGCGTGGCGCCGATGATCGAGACGGAGTCGATGATTCCCGGATAGGATGCCGCGACGTCGCCATTCCCGTAGATGCGGTAGCAGGGAACCGCCGCGCCGATGCGCAGTCCCTGCGTCGGATGACTGCTCAGCTCGTTGAGCTCGGGGATGTTCTTGATGTCCACAACGAGGTCGGCGTCGCGCCGGTACTCCCGCAGTTGGACGATGAGGTCGGTGCCTCCCGCCAGCGCGAGCGCGCGACCGTTCCCCTGCGCCAGGAGAGCGATGGCGTCTCGAAGCGTGCTGGGCGCAGCGTAGTCGATGTCTTTCAAGCCGTTCCCTCCTCAGGCAACCCGTCCCCTCTGGGGCGTTCTCGGCAGGGAGTTTCGGACGTGGCTCCACGATAGCCCGAACGGCGCGGGAACGCAACGGCGGCGTCAATCCGACGCCTTTGAGCCCGCGTTGACGAGGATGGGAGCCCGACCCATCATCTGGTCAGGGGGACGGCTCCGCAGCCGTCCGAGTCAGGACAGGAGGCGCGTATGCCGCCAGCCGATTCCATCGCGTCATCGAGCATCGTCCAGGAGCTTCTGCGCACCGGAGAGCCGAGCGTTCGCTACCGCATCCGCGCCCACGTCTTGGGAGAATCGGCAGACGAGTTGCGGTCGGTTCGACGGGAGATCGCGGAATCGCCGCGTGTGCGAGCTCTGCTGTCGGAACGCAACGAGGAGGGCAGAATCCCCCGTCACGCCTACGAGAAATGGCGCGGCGCGCACTGGGTGCTCGCCGTGCTCGCCGATCTGGATTACCCGCCGGGCGATACATCGCTGGTTCCGCTGCGCGATCAGGTCTATGAGCGCTGGCTGTCGCCCTCGCACACGCGCGAATTCGTTTGCGAAAGCCGCAACGCGTTCTACCGCCGCCGGGTAGAGTTCGGCGTGCCGATCATGAACGGACGCGCGCGCCGATGCGCTTCGCAGGAGGGAAACGCCCTCTACGCGACGCTCAAGCTGGGAATCGCCGACGAACGCGCGGATCGACTCGCCGAGAACCTGCTACGCTGGCAATGGGACGACGGCGGCTGGAACTGCGACAAGAACCCCAACGCGGCGATCTCGTCGTTCAACGAGTCGCTCATACCGATGCGCGGGCTGTGGCTCCACGCGCAGGCCACCGGCAGCGCCGCGTCACGCGAGGCGGCGGAACGCGCGTCGGAGCTCTTCCTGACGCGATCCCTCTACAAGCGGAAGCGGACGGGCGAGCCGATCAAGGATGCGTTCATCACGCTCCACTATCCCGCCTACGGGCACTACGACGCGCTGTACGGTCTGAAGGTCATGGCGGAATGCGGATTCATCGACGATCCGCGCTGTTCCGACGCGCTCGATCTGCTGGAATCGAAGCGGCTATCGGACGGCGGATTCCCAGCGGAGGCGCGGCACTATCGCCCCAGCGATCCCCGCGACAACGGCGTGTCCATCGTCGACTGGGGCGGGTCGAGCCGACGTAAGAGCAATCCCTTCATCACGGCAGACGCGCTCGTCGTCCTGAAGGCGGCTGGGCGGGCGGTCTGACAGAGGTGAGATCGTAAGCGCGCCTGCCGCTCCGTACATGGACAAGGGCTCCCGCGTCGCGCCCGGAAGCCCTTGACCAGCGCGTGGCTATCGGCAGTATGACCACCGCGCACAGATCAGTCGAGCGGAATCGCGTCCTTATTCGCGCGCGCCCAGTCACCGAAGCTCATCAGCTCCGAGTTGAGCTCCCGGCTCGAGCGTAGGTCGCGCGCGGCACAGTATGCGTCGTTGAAGTCGCGCTTGTACTGAAACATGTTCCCCAGATCTTCAGCGCCAGGGAATCCGAACCCACGATACACCTCGGGTTCCACAGCGTTGTAGACCACCTTCACGCCCAGCACATCGCTCAGAGCGGACGCCATCTCGGCGATGGTGGGATGCCCGCCGGCGATGCCGAGCGTCTTGCCGACCATCGATGCCCCGCGCCGGAACACGCCGTACGCGCACTTGCCGATATCGACAGCGGCAATCCCTGGAAGCTTCTTGTCGCCCATGGGGAACGTCAGCGAGTAGGTCCCGTCGGGTCCCTTCTTAGGTCCCATACCGAAGTGGATCAGGTTGTCCCAGTAGAAGCTCGTGTTCAGGAGGGTCGTCGGAACGCCGGCATCAGCGAACCAGTGGTTCGCCTCGCCCTTCGCGTCGAAGTGGGGCACCTTGTACTTGCCGAGGAGAGTGGGCATCCGGTCGTCGCTGAGTGGAACCAGCAGCCGCGTATCCTCCAGCGTGGACCAGATCACGTGCTGCAGCCCACTTGCCTTCGCCGCGTCCGCCATCGCCTTCGCCTGGGCGAGTTCCTTCTCGGGCGAGAAATGCGCCCAGAAGAACGTGACGCAGAACGCGCCGTACGCGCCCCGGAACGCGCGCTTCAGGCTGTCGGCATCATCCACGTCGGCATGCTAGCCTTCTTCCCACTGAGTTCTGCCACGGAGCGCCACATGGTCGCTCCGGGACCTCGAGCATTCTGTCTGTTGGCTTCTGGATGTCACCTGCGCCGCGCATTGCGCGCGCGACTCCATCGTGCGTCGAAGGCAGGGCTTAGTCAAGCCGGAGGCGGCGATATTGCTGAGCCACTGACCAGTTACGTCCGAGCGCTGAGGAGACGATGCCTCGTCCCATCGAGGCGGTCGCAGCCGCGCCATCTCGGAGGGGTCAACGGATTCGCCTTGTTGCCCCGATGCTGGGTCGTCGAGCGTGCTGGGTAGCGCGATTCCAGCGTCTGGCACGAGACCATGGGCGACTGTCCACGAGGTGTTCCCAATGGATGTTGGGATTATGATAGTCTCCTGTCAGCTAACCCCAGGAGACATCGCGATGGCTCGTGCTCGTGCCTATCGTCATTGCCTATCGTCATGACGTGCGTTGTCCGCACTGCGGCTCCAGTTGGATGGTCTAGTGGGGCAAGTCCAGTGGGAAACAGATCTATCGGATCGGCAAAGGTGGGAAGGTCAACCGCAACGAAGGCGTCCACTCGATCCTGCGAGACCGCCTCTATCGACTCAGCCGGGCAACCAAAGGCTAT